>DASWUO010000221.1:0-11661 GCA_036401615.1 Bacilli bacterium
CCCTTGTCGGATATCTTTCCCCACTTGGCAGGCCTTATCGAAGATTCCTTGGATGATGTCGATGTTGCTTTATTAAAGGAGAAGGCGGATGTAGTGTTTACCGCTACCCCTTCGGGCATCAGCTTGGAGCTTGTTCCCCAACTGATAGACGCCGGTTTAAGAGTGATAGATTTGTCCGGAGATTTCCGGCTTAAGTCGGGGGTCCTTTATGAGCAGTGGTATAAACACAAGCCTGCGGCCGATGTATATTTGGATCAAGCCGTCTATGGCTTATCGGAGGTGTTTCATGAGGATATCAGGGGAGCGCGTTTCATCTCTAACCCGGGTTGCTTCTCCACAGCCGCTTTATTAGGATTGATTCCGGCCTTGTCCAGCGGTTGGATTGATCCGAAAACGATTATTATCGATGCCAAGTCTGGCGTTTCGGGCGCGGGCAAGGGTCTAAGCCTCTCCACCCATTATGCTGAAATTAATGAAAACCTTTATGCTTATAAAATAAACAAACACCAGCATACACCGGAGATCGAACAGGTATTAAGCCAAATTTCCGGCACAGAGATTATCACGACCTTTACTACCCATTTGGTACCGATGACACGAGGCATTCTATGCACCATGTATGTGAATTTAGCGGAAGAACTAACGGATCAGGCTTTTATAGATTTATATGAGCGGTATTACCGTGATCGCCCCTTCGTCCGCATTCGCCAGCAAGGTAAATACCCTGCGACGAAACAGGTATGGGGTTCGAATTATTGCGATATTGGCTTTTCGGTGGATCCGCGTACAAAGAGATTGACCATCTTATCGGTTATTGATAATGTGGTAAAAGGAGCGGCCGGTCAAGCGGTTCAGAACCTGAATCTTATGATGGGCTGGGATGAGACGCTGGGGCTTGATTTTACCCCGGTATATCCTTGATTCATATTAATCTTTTATAAAGAGAAATGAGTGTCGGCAAGCATGCATAATACAAAGAGTACAGCTGAAGCCCAATTCACTGTTATCCCTCAAGGTTCCATTACGACACCCAAGGGCTTTCGGGCCGGGGGTCTGCACTGCGGATTGAAGAAAACGAACCGCTACGATCTCGGGGTCATTGTTTGTGATCTTCCGGCAGCCGCCGCGGGTGTGTACACCTTGAATGTCTTCCAGGCAGCACCTTTACACGTGACCAGAAGCAGCATAGCTGTGGAAGGCAAGCTGCAGGCGATGGTGGTGAACAGCGGGAATGCCAATGCCTGCACCGGAAAACAAGGCGAAGCCGATGCCTTGGAAATGCGTTCGGCTATGGCCAATGCCTTGAACCTGCCGGACCATTATGTAGGGGTCACCTCTACCGGTGTCATTGGGGAACCGCTGCCGATGAATAAATTGTTATCCGGTATTGAACAATTGCCTGCCAAGGTTCATTTAAACGGCGGTGAAGACTTCTGCCAGGCCATTCTTACAACGGATTTGGTGCAGAAGATGGTGTGTGTCAGCTTAACCGTTGACGGCAAACCAGTGCATATCGCAGGGGCCGCCAAAGGTTCAGGCATGATTCATCCGAATATGGCCACTATGCTGGGATTCATGACTACAGATGCACAAATTGAGACGCTGGAATTGCAGTCTTTGCTTCATCAGGTGACGGATTCCAGCTTTAATATGATTACCGTTGACGGCGATACTAGCACTAATGACATGGTTGTCGTCATGGCGAGCGGCTTGGCAGACCATAACCGATTAGTGCCAAGCCACCCGGATTGGGCAGCCTACGAGGCTGCATTCCAATATGTGGCGGAATATTTGGCCAAGGCGATTGCAAGAGACGGTGAAGGAGCAACCAAGCTAATTGAGGTGAATGTCTCAGGTGCTGTAACCGATGAGGCCGCCCGTATTATCGCCAAAACGGTGATTGGATCGAGCCTGGTTAAATCTGCAGCCTTCGGCGCGGATGCGAATTGGGGCCGGATCATTGCCGCAGTAGGCCGGGCGGGCCAACCGGTAGATCCGGATACGGTAGACATCCTCATGGGGGATATTCGGGTTCTGGAGCAATCCCGCCCGATCAAGTTTGATGAAGATCAGGCTTTGGAATACCTCAAGGGCGAGCTCATCCAGTTTCATATTTTCCTGAATATGGGTTCGGGCAAGGCAACAGGCTGGGGCTGTGACTTGACCTACGAATATGTGCGTATTAACGCGGCTTACCGGACATAGAATACAAACAGCTTAAGGACTTATTTCAGTCTTATCCAGAGGAGTTTGCAAGCCATGATAAGAAAACGTTTTGTCATCAAATGTGGAGGGAGTACCTTGGCGGCGCTGCCGGATTCCTTCTACGCTGACATGAGAAGACTTCAAGAGAAAGGGCAAATCCCCGTGATTGTTCATGGAGGGGGACCGGCGATCTCAGACATGTTGACAAAGCTCGGTATCGCGTCAGAGTTTGTCAACGGACTGCGCAAAACGAGTGAAGCGGTGCTGGATGTCGTTGAGATGGTACTGGCCGGGCAGATCAATAAGGAGATTGTGCGCCGAATTGGGTCCAGCGGGGCGCGGGCAGTTGGGTTGTCCGGTACGGATGGGGGCCTGATCCAAGCGGAAGCGGTCAGCAACTCAAACGAAGTAGGCTATGTCGGCGAAGTGGTGGGCATTAACGCAGCCTTGATCGACGGCATTGTGGAGATGGGTTACATTCCCGTGATTGCTCCGGTTGGACTTAGCGCGGATAGCCGTCAACGCTACAACATCAATGCAGACACCGCAGCAGGTGCCGTGGCTTCGCATCTCGGAGCGGAGCAATTGATGGTGGTCACGGATGTTCCCGGTATTATGAAGACCGTTGATGGTGTTCAAACTGTGCTATCCACTATAACGGTACGTGAGATCGAAGAGATGATCGCTTCAGGCGAGATTTACGGCGGTATGATTCCTAAAGTACGGGCCGCCCTGCAATGCATTCAAGGCAAAGTGCAAGAGGTTGTTATCGTCAACGGCATCGAGCCCGGAATTTTGGGCAGGGTGCTGGCAGGGGAAGCGGTTGGTACCCGAATTGTTAGGTAGAACTTATTTTTCATAGATAAAGGGAGTGGTTTTGCAATGAGTAAATCCGGTAAAAACAAAAGTGCTTTATTCCCCACGTATGCCCGATTCCCCATCACCTTGGTCAAAGGAGAGGGCAGCCGTTTATGGGATGAACAAGGCAACGAGTATCTCGATTTCGCCAGCGGGTTGGCTGTAACTAACTTGGGTCACGTCCCGAAGAAGGTGAAGAAGAAGGTGGTCGAACAGCTGGATCAGCTATGGCACGTTTCGAATTTGTTCCACATTCCGAATCAGGAGCGCTTAGCCCAAGACTTAACCGACAACAGCTGTGCGGATGCGGTCTTCTTCTGCAACAGCGGCGCCGAAGCCAATGAAGCAGCCATTAAGCTCGCCCGCCGTTATAATAATAAAGTGTTGGGCAACGAGAGATATGAGATCATTACGTTTGAGCAATCTTTTCATGGACGGACTTTGGCAACCTTGACCGCAACCGGTCAAGATAAGGTGAAAGAAGGCTTTTACCCGCTGCCCGAAGGTTTTGTCCACGCTCCATTCAATGATGTCGAGGCGCTTAAAGGTTATGTGACGGATAAGACCTGTGCGATTATGTTGGAAGGGGTTCAGGGCGAAGGAGGGGTAAACCCGGCGGGTTCGGCTTTTGTGAAGGAGATTGTTCGCTTGTGTGAGAAGCATGATTTGCTGCTGATCGTGGATGAGATCCAAACCGGCATGGGGCGGACTGGCAAGCTGTTTGCTTATGAGCATTATGGAATTGAACCGGATATTTTTACATTAGCTAAAGGGTTGGGCAGCGGGTTCCCTATTGGAGCGATGCTCGGTAAAGCCAAGCTGGTTGAGGCCTTTTCCGCAGGGAGCCACGGCTGTACGTTTGGCGGCGGTCCGGTTGCAACAGCAGCGGCAATTGCTACACTGGAGGTCATGTTGGAGGAGAAGCTGCCTAAACGGTCGGCCAAAATGGGTGAATATGCCGTAGAGAAGTTAACAGCAGAACTGCAAGGAAACGCATTTGTGAAACAAGTAAGAGGCTTGGGGCTGATGATCGGTATCGAATGCATCCAACCGGTTGGCGATATCGTCAAGGAAATTCATAAACAAGGACTGCTGGTCATCTCGGCGGGGCCTCATGTGATTCGTATTGTTCCCAACCTGCTCGTAACCAAGGATGACCTCGACAAAGGGATTAAGCTGATCAGTTCGGTTCTGGCTAAATACGCCAAACCGGTGGAAAATACGCCAATTGGCGCCGTAAATTAAAGTTGCAGAAATGGGGAAAGGCCGTGAATGATACCGTTATGAAGGAAATTGAAATTAATCTTAAAGGCAGGGACTTTCTGGCACTTGTTGATTATACGCCTCAGGAAATCACGTATTTAATTGAGTTTGCGATGGAGATCAAGAGAAAGAAGCTGGCTGGCGAAAACTATCAGCCTCTCTTGGGTAAGACATTGGGCATGATTTTTGAAAAGTCGTCCACGCGCACCCGGGTGTCTTTTGAAGTCGGTATGTACCAATTGGGGGGGCACGCTTTATTCTTGAGTAAAAATGATCTGCAGATCGGCCGGGGGGAAACTACTTGGGATACGGCCCAGACGCTGTCGCGTTATCTGGACGGGATCATGATCCGAACCTTCGGCCACCGCAATGTGATTGAGTTGGCCAGGGGGGCGACCGTGCCGGTGATTAACGGCTTGACGGATTTAGCGCATCCCTGCCAGGCTTTGGCGGATTACCAGACGATTTTCGAGAAGAAGGGCAAGCTGCAGGGGCTGAAACTAGCCTATATCGGCGACGGCAACAATATGGTGCATTCTTTAATGATGGGGGCGAGCAAGCTGGGCCTTCATATTACGGTAGCCACACCGGAAGGGTATGGCCTGGATGCTGAGGTGGTAGAGCTTTCCCGTGAATATGCGGGACAAACCGGGGCAACGATCCAAGTGCTGCGTGATCCTAAAGAAGCCATTATGAATGCGGATGTCGTTTATACTGACGTCTGGGCGAGCATGGGCTTTGAAGAGGAGCAGGAGAAGCGGGTTCGCGCCTTCCAGAATTATCAGGTGAACGAGCAGCTGACGCAATACGCCAAGCCGGATTATCTCTTCATGCACTGCCTGCCTGCCCACCGTGGAGAAGAAGTCAGCGAGTCGGTGATTGATGGAAAGCATTCCATCATCTTCGATCAGGCGGAAAACCGCCTGCACGCCCAGAAGGCCATTATGGCCGCAATAATGTAATTTATATAAGGGAGAATTGGATCATGGCAAAAGAAAAAATTGTGCTCGCCTATTCAGGCGGCTTGGATACTTCCGTGATTTTGGCTTGGTTGAAAGAGACTTATGATGCGGAGATCATTGCTTTTACAGCAGATATCGGGCAGAAGGAAGAATTGGATGGACTCGAAGCCAAGGCACTTAGTACCGGGGCTTCCAAGGTCTACATTGATGACCTGACGGAAGAATTTGCCCGTGATTTTATTTACCCGATGTTTCAGGCGGGGGCGCTTTATGAGGGGCAATATTTGCTCGGCACCAGCATCGCCCGGCCGTTGATTGCCAAGCGTATGGTGGAAATTGCCCGTGCTGAAGGCGCAACGGCGATTGCTCATGGGGCTACGGGGAAAGGCAATGACCAAGTGCGCTTTGAGCTTACTGCGGCGGCGCTTGCCCCCGAGCTCGGTGTCATCGCCCCTTGGCGGCTGGAAGCTTTCCGTGAACAGTTTCCGGGACGTGCGGAGATGATTGCTTATGCAGAGAAGCATAACATCCCGGTTTCAGCATCGGCGGCAAAACCCTATTCGACAGATCGCAATCTCCTGCATATCAGCTTTGAGAGCGGCATGCTGGAGGATCCTTGGTTTGACGCCAATGCCGTGTCCAATGAGGATATGTTTGTGCTAAGTGTTTCTCCTGAGAATGCTCCGGATCAAGCTGAATACATCGAATTGAATTTTGCCCAAGGCAATTGTACAGGAATAAATGGAGTAAGTTTAACGCCGCTGCAGGTGATGGATCAATTAAACCAACTTGGCGGCAAGCATGGCGTTGGCCGTGTCGATATGGTGGAGAATCGTTTTGTGGGCATGAAAAGCCGCGGAGTATACGAAACACCGGGCGGAACGATTCTTTTCGCCGCGCACCGCCGCATGGAGTCCTTAACGATGGATCGTGAAGTGATGCATCTGCGTGATTCCTTGATTGCCCGCTATAGTTCTTTGGTCTACAATGGTTTCTGGTTTGCTCCGGAGCGGTTGGCCCTGCAAGCTCTTGTCAGTGAAAGCCAGAAGAACGTTACAGGCACTGTGCGGATGAAACTGTACAAAGGCAACGTGATCGCTGCGGGTGTGAAAAGTCCGGTTAGCTTATACAATCCGGAGATTGCCACGATGGAAGCCGACCCGACAAAGGCTTATAACCAGAATGACGCTACGGGATTCATCCGCTTAAATGCATTGCGGTTAAAAGTCGCTTCCGGAGTGGAACAGCACGCAAAGAGATAGTCCTTTTGAAAGAATGAATGGCTTTGTATTCCTTCCATCCGCAGCCTATTTAAATCTTTATCGCCGAATATATAGCAGGCAAGTAGAAGGGAGTCGCCAACGTGTCGAAATTATGGGGTGGACGGTTTACCAAACAAACCAACCAACTGGTAGAAGAGTATACAGCTTCCATTCTGTTTGATAAAGCGCTGGCGGAGGAAGATGTGCAAGGCAGTCTCGCGCATGTTACCATGCTGGGTAAGTGTGGTATTCTTCCGCAAGCCGATGTGAATATCATCGTAGATGGATTACATAAATTGCTGCACAAAATTCACCGTGGTGAATTAGAGTTTACAGTGGGCGATGAAGATATTCACATGAATATTGAAAAATCGTTAATTGAACTCATTGGTCCGGTCGGGGGCAAGCTGCACACAGGCCGGAGCCGGAATGATCAAGTTACAACGGACATGCATTTATACTTACGCAAAAGAATAGTGGAGTTCACCGGACTCCTGAACGGGTTGAAGGAAGCTTTGCTTGAGCAGGCCAAGAACAATTTGAATACGATTTTTCCAGGTTACACCCACCTTCAGCGGGCGCAGCCGATCCTTTTTGCCCATCATATGATGGCCTATGTTTCTATGTTTGAAAGGGATATTGAACGGTTGCAGGACAGCTATAAACGAACGAACATGCTGCCGCTTGGAGCTGGAGCCCTGGCCGGAACTACGTTTCCGATAGATCGTCATTTTGTTGCCGAACAGCTTGGATTTGAACGGATTTATGAGAACAGCCTGGATGCTGTGAGTGATCGGGATTTTATTGTTGAATTCTTGTCCAATGCTTCCATGATCATGATGCACCTCTCCCGCTTGAGTGAGGAGTTGGTGTTATGGTCCAGCACGGAGTTTGCTTTTATCGAATTGGATGATGCTTTCTGTACTGGAAGCAGCATCATGCCGCAGAAGAAAAACCCCGATGTCCCCGAGCTGGTTCGCGGTAAAACAGGACGGGTCTATGGTAATTTATTTGGTTTGTTGACGGTGCTGAAGTCGCTCCCCCTCGCCTATAATAAAGATATGCAGGAAGACAAAGAAGGCATGTTCGATACAGTGGCTACCTTGCAGGGCGCCTTGCAGCTGTTTGCTCCGATGATCGCTACCATGAAGGTGAATCAAGACCGTATGCGGCAAGCGGTGAACCAAGATTTCTCGAATGCTACGGATATTGCAGACTTTCTTGCGAATAAAGGGCTGCCTTTCCGCCAAGCGCATGAAGTCATCGGGAAACTGGTGTTGTATTGTATTCAAAACAATAAGTATTTGTTGGATTTAACGATGGAAGAATATATGGCATTTTCTAATCTTTTTGACAAACAAATTTACGAAGTACTGCAGCCTGAACATGTGGTTAACGCCCGTAATGTTTACGGCGGAACCGCCGCCAATCAAGTGGCCGGGGCCATTGCCCGCGCTGAAGAGCTGCTGGGTACAACAAACGCATGGGTGAAGGAACATACGGCAAAGTTAAAGTAAGCAGCATAGTCTTGCTCGAAAGTAACTGTAAGCGGGATTGGACGGGTTAGAGTGCTAAAAGTAATCCAATTTAGGTTCGAAAGTAACTGTAGGCGGGAAAAGTCGGGTTAGAGCAGCAAATCCACAATCCAAGTTGGCTGTAAGCGGGATTGGACGGGTTAGAGTGCTAAAAGTAATCCAATTTCGGCTCGAAAGTAACTGTAGGCGGGAATAGTCGGGTTAGAGCGGCAAATCCACAGAGCAAGGTGGGTTGTAAGCGGGAATGGAGGTCCAACTAGATATTAATGCGGGGATCTCGCATTAATGTCTTGGCGTGGAATCTCCTGTATCTGCTCCTGACTCACTCCCGACGCCGTCTTCGATGATAAAGCGTTCACCGGGGATTTCCTCCGGCTTGGAAAGGATTCCCCCGCGGTTGAGCCGGCTTGGATGCACGGCAATGATAGCAGGCGAAGCCTTATACGTGTCCCGTGAAATCTTCTCGGTACTCACCGCCACCCCATTTTCCTTCTTGATGCGGATCGTATCCACGATGTAGCCCTGTTTACCGACACGGATCACTTTCTGTCCACCTATAGGCAGAGTGGAGCTTTTCATGTACTTAATGCCAGGCTGCAAAACTTTCACCATATTTGATTTTATTTCGTAGGTCACATGCTCGGGAAGGCTGCCAAACAGCTTGACGGTAATCTGCCGTCCGCTGGTAAAAGCGCGAATTAAAAGGGATGAACCGCTGTTGTTGCGAAACTTGAAGTTGATATGCCCCTCCGCAAAGGTAGCATCCTGACCCTTGGGCACATACCGGATCGGCAGGGAATGGTGGCGCCTCTCGACTACCTCCAGACCGCTTCTTAGCACCGTATTATACAAGGTGGTGGAAACTTGGCATATGCCTCCCCCAATCCCGGGCACCATCTGCCCGTTCAGGATAACAGGCGCCGGCTTAAAGCCGAATTGCCGCCGGGTGGCTTGAATGACTTTGTAGTAATCGAATACCTCATCCGGCTGGAGAATCATATCATGGATGGTTTGGGCCGTGGATTGAATATTAAACACCCTTCCCGCCCCGCTTGTTGCATAATAAGTGGTAAATTCAGCGATCTTACGTGAAATGCCTTCGGCTTGTAAACTCTCCAAGGTAACCGATGGTTTGATTATTCGCAGCGGCAGCTTCACCGTGATGGAAATGCTTTCGTCCGAATCCCCCTTCAGTAAAAGCCCCTTCGTTTGCTCTTCCAACAAAACAACCAATCGCTCCACATCCACCCGGGAAACGTTTTTTTCCTGCTCATACACCACTTGATCGCCCGCTGCAATTCGCCTGACTGCCGGTTGAGGCTGCTGCTGCTGTAAATCAGACCATTGCCGGTCAACGGTCTGCTGCACTATTTTGACATCAAACAGTCCCTTTAGCTCTATAAATTGTCCACTTAACCGAAAGCGCTGCCGCGCCCGATCCAAGATCGATCCCTCGCTTAGACGGGGTATGATGGCGGAAATTTCCCTGTTCTCTACATGAAATCCCAGCTGTTTCAATTTCAGGGTTACATTCGACGTGCCTGATGCCGATGAAGTAACTAGGACAGGTCTCTCGTTTAAACCTGCTAACTGTGTTGTCCATTGCTTTCGAAACTCTGAATAGGTCAACCCGCCTGCCTTCCAATTGGAAATGACTAATCCTCTTGGCATTGTGCTTTGTTGTGCATATAAATATACCGATAACGATATCAATAACATAGCAGTTAGCATCCCTGACACGATGGTCAACCATTTCTTGCGGATGAACCGGAGGATATCCCCTACCAAGGTTTTGTTGATCATCCCATTTACCTCAATTCTTCGGCTTGTCTGTTGTTTTACTCTATTCTTGTACCGAGGGGATTTATACTTTTTTCGAAAATAAAAAAAATGGAGGCTTCCCGAATTTTAAACCCTTTCGTGCAAATTTAGTGGTATAATGGCAAAGTGTGTGGATTTCTCGCTAATTTTAGAGGATTTTGGCTGCATATGTCGAATAGACAAATATTCTGACTAAAGGACTGCTTGACTTTCAGTAGATACAGGAGATGTGATTTCGTGATAGAAATGCAAGAAGTTTGGAAAACATATCCGGATGGAACCCATGCCTTGAAGAATATCAACGTTAAAGTGGATCGCAATGAATTTGTTTATATAGTAGGGCCATCGGGTGCAGGAAAGTCCACTTTCATGAAATTGATTTACCGGGAAGAGAAGCCTTCCAAGGGCAATCTGTTTGTGAATGGTTTTAATTTAGAGAAATTAAGGCAGCGCAAGATCCCTTACCTAAGAAGAAACATCGGGGTGATTTTTCAGGATTACCGCCTGCTGCCCAAGCTCACGGTTGCCGAGAATATCGCCTTTGCCATGGAAGTGATCGAAGCGCCCCATAAGATGATCCGCAAGCGCACGACAGAGGTGCTGGATTTAGTCATGCTCAAAGGAAAGGCCAAATCTTTCCCGGCGCAGCTCTCCGGGGGCGAACAGCAGCGTGTGGCGATTGCCAGAGCGATTGTGAACAGCCCTTCAGTCATTATTGCAGACGAGCCGACAGGCAATTTGGATCCGGAAACCTCGATGGGCATCATGCGGCTGCTGGAGGAAATTAATTTTCGGGGCACGACCATCATGATGGCAACGCACAACAAAGAAATTGTCAATACGATCCGCAAACGGGTTATTGCCATAGAAAACGGACAGATTGTCCGTGATGAATTAAGAGGTGATTACGGATATGAAATTTAGCACCTTGGTCCGTCACTTCCGGGAAGGCGCGAAGAACGTTGTCCGCAACGGCTGGATGACCTTTGCTTCTACGAGTGCTATAGCGATTTCCTTATTTATCTTGGGCGTTTTTCTATTTCTAACTGTGAATGTAGACGATTTAGCGAAACAAGTGGAAAGCCAAGTGCAGGTCCGGCTATATTTAGAGAACATTACCCCGGATGAAATTGCTGCCCTTCAGAATGAGATCGGGACCCTCCCGGAAGTGAGCAAAGTGACTTTTGTTTCTAAAGAGGAAGGCCTTGCGAACATGAAGGACATTCTTGGAGAAGAAAATAGAGGCGTATTAGAAGGGCAGGAAGGGGACAACAATCCGCTGCCGGATTCTTTCACCGTTGAAGTGGATGTCCCCCGGAATGTACAAGCTGTCGTTGACCAAATAGATGTTTTGAATAAGTCGAAAACTACGCCGCCCATTTACAAGATGGAATACGGAAAACATACTACCGAAATTTTATTTAAAGTGACCCGCACGATAAGAAACATTGGTTTTGTGCTTGTGGTGGGGCTTGCCTTTACCGCAATGTTCCTGATTGCGAATACGATTAAGCTTACTATTCTGGCCAGACGCAGAGAAATCGGCATTATGAAACTGGTGGGGGCAACAAACAGCTTTATCCGCTGGCCCTTCTTCGTTGAAGGCATGATTCTAGGATTAATCGGCTCTACGGCGGCAATTGGTATTTTATTATTCGGTTATTACAGGTTGGTTCTTGCCGTTAAATTCGATATGGGCATTATGATGATCAAGTTACTGCCACTAAGTGATATCGCCTATACCATCTCCGGGTT
>DASWUO010000222.1:0-13709 GCA_036401615.1 Bacilli bacterium
TTAAAGCGATATACGCTGTTGCCATGCTGCTCTCCATAAAACGAAATAAAGGATGATCCGTTAGAACAGTTTTAGTATCTACTTCTAAATTTGTAAGGATGTTTGCCGGATTAATCATCCCTCCCCTGGCCTTGAGTTCCTTCATATATCCTGAAATACGTTCCTCCACAGTCATGGTCGGTACGGGCACATCTGCGCAAAGAACAATATCCCGATGCCCAAGCTCCCATAAATGCGATACAGCCAATTGGGCCCCGAGCGAACCATCAGAGCAAACAATATTTGTTTCAATCCCCGGCAAATATCGATCAATCAACGCAAAAGGAAATCCTTTAATTTTTAAAGCCAAAATTTCTTCGTTATATACTTCACCATCACTTGGAAAGATAAGCAATCCTTCAACACCCATACGGGCCAACTCTTTAATGGCATACTGCTCTCTTTCTTGGGAATTGAACGTAAGCATAATGATTAGTTGGAAATCACTATCGTTTAACGCCTGAGTTATGCCCCGGAGAAGCCGGATTGCAAAATAATCCCCTATCGTAGTCATTACAAGACCGATTGTCCGCTTATTAGGGGTATTCGCCTCCAGTGCAGTTGTGGGAGTATACCTGTCTGGAAGCTCTGTTAACAAGCTTTGTTTAGGTTCATATTTCCCTTCCTTCACAAAACTGCCTCTGCCCGGTATTCGATAAATCCACCCCTCCTGTGCTAAACCGGAAAGTGCATTGACCACCGTGATACGGCTGACATTGAATTGTTCCATGATTTCCTTTTCTGTGGGAATTCGATCATTTTCCAATAAATTCTTCGATGAAATCTGTTCTTTGAAATACTCTTGTATTTGCAAATAAAGCGGGACTCTGTCATTCTGCATTAATTCTGCACTCCTTAACCAATCTCTATATTCTTCATTATAACAAATATGACATTAGATTTGTAGTGCTTGTGAAAAAAAGACATTAGGAGCTGATTAGAATGATCACCTGTCTCATTATCTCGGGAACGATTCACGTGCGCCAGCATCCACAGAGATCATGCACCCCGTCGTCACCTTCGAGCGATCACTGGCCATATAGAGCGCCGCTTCGGCAACATCCTCGGCGGTAACGCTTTCCTTGAGCAGTGTCCGTTGACGCAGAAAATCGCCAAATTCCTCTACCTTCACGCCATAAGCCTTAGCTCTGTTTGCGATTAATTCTGGTGACCACAAATCCGTTAATACCGCGTCGGGGTTAATCAAATTGGCGCGAATTTTGTCCGAGCCGTGTTCGATGGCTATAATTCGGCACAACTGCGCCTCCGCTGCCTTCGAGCAGCTGTAAGCACCAAAATCTTTACCTGGAGCTACCGTATTTTTCGTACCTATAAACACCATGCTGCCGCCTTTTCCTTGATTTAACAACACGTTGATGACCTCGCGTGAAACCAGAAAATGGCCTCTTGCATTAACGGCAAAGCTCTTCTCCCACATGTCCAACGATAAAGTCCGAATAGCACCACTTGGGGCAATTCCGGCATTCGACACTAGAATGTCCAGCCCGCCAAACGCTAAACAAGCTGCTGTAACGCCCGCTTTAACTGACGCTTCATTCGTGACATCCACTACTGCCGTTGTGAACCTGTTCCGATAGGCTAAATCCATATTCAACTTAGCAGTTGCTTCTTCCAAACCCGTTCGATCCATATCACTGAGAACGACACTGGCACCGGCTTGCAAGAGCTTCACCGCAACAGCTAGACCAATCCCTCGGGCAGCACCGGTCACAAGAGCAACCTTTCCGTGCAATTCCCTTGGTTTAGGACGCATGCTCAGTTTATAGAGCTCCATCGGCCAATACTCTGCGCTGAAAACTTCCGCTTCAGGCATCGTTTGGAACGCACCAATCGCTTCGGCTCCCTTAATTATGGAAACCGTATGCTGATAGATGCCTTTAGGCACATCGGCTTCGGATATGTCTGCACCAACACCCCACAGGCCAATTCCGGGAATGAGCACAATTCGCGGTGCGGGTACATGGTTCTTTAAAGCAGATTGATTATATTGGGAAAAATAGTTCAAATAACGCTCCCGATACTGCTCTGCTCCCACCTTTATTGCAACTTTCAACGTCTCTTTATCCCGTGGATCCTCTACTTCTACCAGAAGTGGCCAAGGCTTAGTAAATAAGACATGCTCCGGTGTAGCCGGTCCGGTTTGTGAAAGCTCCTTCACTTTAGCGCAGTTTACAAACTCAAGTGCTTCCGGAGAATCGTCGAAGGATAACACCATCGAAAGATCGTGGCTTACCGCTCCTCTTAAAGATGGTGCAATCTCAGCAGCAATCCGAATTCGCTCAGCTTTATCCAACGCTGCGATTGTTCGCTTCGGAACAAATACCTGTTTTGTAGTTAAACTTTTTTGGATATACGCTTCCGCACGGTTGACCAATTCGATATGCTTGTCATAAGCGTCTTTACAAGAATCTGACCAAGTGACCAGTCCATGATGCATCAGCACTAAACCCTGCGCTTGCAAATTAGATTGCACCACCTCGCCGACCTGCTTCGCCACGAGGAATCCGGGTCGATGGTAGGGGACGATTAAGATATCTTCTCCGATTACTTCTTTGATCAATTCCTCGCCTCTTGTATTGTTAGCAAAGCTGAGAATGGCATCCGAATGGGAATGAAGCACCCACTTGGCGGGAATAAATCCATGCAGCAGCGTTTCGATGGAAGGCCGCGGTGAATCCGGAGTCATTAGCGTGTGGGCAATGTAGCGAACCATCTCGTCATCAGACATGTCCGCCCTGTCGAAGAGCGGAAGCACTTCATTCAATTTCACCCCGGTAAAACCGCCTACCTTGATGTTAGACAATTGATGTCCGCTGGCCTTTACACGCAGCACGTTTACTTCCCGGTTTAGAAAGTCTTTCTCCAAACGTTTGACGGAAGTATTCCCACCACCTCCTTGAACTAAAGAAGTAGCGGAACCAAGCAAATTTGATACATATACGACAAGCTCAAGATCATCCAGATGCTTCGCCTTCGAATCAGACCATAAATTTTGCAAAATAAACTTCCCCTTTCACTTGTTACGATTTCGTATTGTTAGCTTTGATGAACCGTTTTCGCAAACTGGTCATGAGAGGTTCAAATTAGACGGAACTAATAAACGATGCGGATGCTCCAACAGTTCACGAATTTCATTTAAAAATCTTCCCGCCATAGCCCCATCAACAACGCGGTGATCCACCGACAAAGTCAGTGAAAGACCCATCCCGCTTTTCACTTCGTCCCCATATACAAAGACCCTTTTGGAAATGCGCCCAACCGCAAGAATTGCCGCTTCGGGAGGATTGATGATCGCCGAGAATTCGTCTATGCCGAATCCGCCTAAGCTGCTGATGGTAAACGTACCTCCGGACGATTCCGCTGCGGACAGACGTCCTTCTTTCACACGTTCCGCCGTTTCCTTCAATATCCCGGTCAGCTCCCAAACCATTTTCTGCCCAACGCTCCGGATGACCGGAACCCGCAGCCCGTCTTCCACCTCGACAGCCAGACCGATATGGACTTCCGGGTGAGTAACGATACAATCATCAATTAATGAAGAATTTATGGTCGGAAACTTAAACAATGCAAGCGCGCTAGCCCGAAACAAAAAGCTGTTATAAGAAACATCCACATTTTGCTGCTTTAGATCTTCGCGCAGACGTACCAAATCAGAAACATCGATGTGAACGGTTAAGTAGAAATGAGGAATCGTCTGCTTGCTTAAAGTTAAACGTTCGGCAATGGTTTTGCGCATTTTGCTTAGTTTTGTTTTTGCTCCTGTACCTATGGCAGATCCATTACTGTCGGACGTTGGAGCGAATGGCTTTGAGGTTTGACTTTGGTTTAGCACGTTTTGTTGATTTTTCTGGCCTTGCCGGTTTTGCACATAATCCGCAACATCGTTTGCCTTAATCACGCCATCTCGTCCTGACCCCTGCACTTCGCGCAAATCAATGGCTTGCTCCCTTGCCATTTGTTTGGCAAGGGGAGAAGAGAGAATATAATCGCCCGCCGCTTCTGACATTGGAGATGATGCAGCTTTAGACATATAACTTAGTATAATCGGTGCAGAACTTTTCCCAGAGTCATGACCGGAAATTGAATCCGCATTCTGGTCCGTTTTCTGATCCACATTCTGACCTGCATCCTGACCTGCACCTTGCTGTACCGCAATAGCCTTCTCACTGCCTGAAGCTTCCTCTACAGTCATAATTAGCGCCAAAACGGAACCGACTTCAACGAGATCTCCCTCAAAGTGGCGAATATCCTTCAGTATGCCTTCAACATAAGCCTCCACTGGAACAACGGCTTTATCCGTTTCCACCTCCAGCAGCACATCCCCTTTTTTCACAATATCTCCGTCTTTTTTAAACCATTCAATAATCGTCAATTCATTCGTGGTTTGTCCCAAGGAAGGAAGAATGACCTCTTCTGCCATCAGATAAGAACCTCCCTTACCGCAGCCTTAATCCGTTGAGCATCGGGAATAACATAGTTCTCCATAATAGGAGCGAACGGAATTGGCACGTCGCGCGCAGCGACCCTCTTTACAGGCGCATCGAGGTAATAGATCGCTTTCTCGGCAACCAATGCCGCGATTTCAGCCCCCCAACCCCAGCCCAGATGATCCTCTTCAACGATGACGAGGTGATGGGTTTTAGCGATCGATGTGAAGAGTGCCTCTTCATCGAAGGGTACCAGGCTCCGCGGGTCGATCACTTCAACCTCAATCCCTTCCTTCGCCAATTCTTCTGCCGCTTGCAGCGCTTTATAAACCATCAACAGCTTGGCAATAATCGTCACGTGCTTGCCTTCCCGGCGAATCGCCGCTTTTCCGAAGGGAACGATATAATCCTCATCCGGCACTTCACCAGTAGGGCTCAATGATGAAGCTTCGCTGCGGTTTCCTTTGCTGCCATATAACAATTTGTGTTCAAAAATAAGCACAGGATCGTTGCTGCGGATCGCCGCTTTGATCATCCCCTTGGCATCATAAGCAGTGGATGGGGCAATCACCTTCAAACCCGGAACGTGGCAGAAATACGCCTCCAAGCTCTGGGCATGCTGAGCCCCGCGTGTTGTTGCCCCAACCGGAGCGCGCATCACTAACGGTATCTTCAATTTCCCGCCTGACATATAGGTGAGTTTAGCGGCCTGATTACAAATTTGGTCCATCGCGCAAAATAGAAAATCTCCGTACTGTACATCCACAATCGGACGCATGCCCGCAATGGCTGCACCGATCGCCGCGCCGAATATTCCAGCTTCCGAAATCGGCGTATCCAAAATACGTTCGTGGCCGAATTCTGTGGAGAGACCTAAAGTTACGGTAAAGGCGCCTCCAAAACCGCCCGGAACATCAATATCTTCGCCCAAACAAAATACGGTTTCATCTCTTCTCATTTCTTCGCGGATACCTTCACGCAGAGCTTCAACAATACTCATCTTCGCCATGTTAGTTCCCCTCCTCTGCATCGCTATAAACACCGATCAATGCATCTTCCGGCTGCGGATCCGTACAAGCCCGCGCATATTCTATCGAAGCTTCCACTTCTTTGGTAACCTCAGTTTCGATTGCGACAATTTCCGATTCACTCAACATCTTTTCTTCAATCAGCGCTTTTCTAAATAAAACGATTGGATCCCTGCTTAACCAATAGGCCTCTTCCTCTTGTATCCGGTATTTATTAGGGTCGCTGCGGGAATGTCCCGTTCTGCGGTAGGTTTGGCATTCGATAAAAGTTGGCCCTTCCCCGTTACGCGCCCGCTCCACGGCTTTTTTGACTGAATTATATACGGCAATCACATCATTGCCATCCAAGGTTTCCACGGGTAAACCATAAGATTGTGTACGTTCAGCAATCGTCTCCGTCCCGATTACTTTAGAGATGTGGGTCGAAGCGCCATAGAAATTGTTCTCACAAATAAAAATCGCCGGCAGCTTCCAGACAACCGCGAGATTGATCCCTTCATGAAAAGCCCCTTCATTCACAGCGCCGTCTCCGAAAAAAGCCATAGCCAGCTTCTTGGTCTTTTGCATTTTAAATCCTAAGGCAACACCAGATGAAATCGGCACACCCGCGCCAACAATCGCGATGGCCGGAATCACACCTTTATCCATATCACCAAGATGCATAGACCCCCCCTTGCCTTGACAGCAGCCCTCCAACTTGCCGAACATCTCTGCCATCATCGAATGCAGCGTCATGCCTTTGGCAATACAGTGACCCGCGGGACGATGTGTTGTTGTAATATAATCGTCGTCACCCAGTTCAATACAGGATCCCACCGCAACGGCCTCTTGGCCTTGGCATTGGTGAATCGTTCCGGCCAGCTTTCCCTGCAAAAACAAAAAGTTAACCGCATCCTCATATTGCCGAATCCTTAACATTCTGCGGAACATTTCGCCCAAAACATTGCTGTCCAGCCCGGTTTCCCGGACTGATGAAATCTTCATTGACACGGCATTTGCCATCCGTCACATCTCCCTATTAATAATTTTTAAATAATCTCTAATCTCTAAACCTTACGCCTTCCCGCAGCAGCCTAACCGGTCTAAGAAATCAATAGCCGATTCTTTCAGTCGAATACGACCGGTCGTCATCACATCATATTTCCCGCCGGTTCCCAGAAGCATGTGGGGATCTAAATGTTCCCCTTTGTAATTTAAAGCGCTTCTCATTCCATCCATAAAAGCTTCTTTGAAGCAGCTGCCTACGTTCAACTTGGCCATCCCGGCACGAACCATCCCCTGAATCTGGCTTTTATCCAATCCGCTTCCGCCGTGAATAACAAGAGGAACCTTAGCCTTCCGATGGATCCGCTCCACTAGGTCCAAATCTATACCTTGAGTTTCTTCCACTAAGTGATGAACGTTGCCCACCGAAATGGCCAGTGCATCGATTTGAGTTAATCGCACAAATTCCGCAGCTTCATCCGGATCAGTTAACGTACCCCCATCCATTTGCCCGGTTGTTCCGTCTATAGACGTAGGCAGGATACCGAGTTCGCCTTCCACCCAAATCCCTTTGGCATGCGCCTGTTTGACTACTTCAGCGACAGCATCCCGATAAGTCTTGCCTTCCACCCCGGGGCTGCGCGGCATCACACCTGTAAAACCCAGCGGAAGGCATTTTCCAATTTTCGAATAGTCTCCCGTTTCGTTTAGTAATAATCCAACAGGAACAGCCGCAGTTTCTGCCCCAGCTTTAGCCATAGCCGCCAAGATATCCATAGGCATTTCATCCAAACGATCGGGATTCATTACAAAATCACCGTTAAAGCCAATGATGATCGGGGATTTGGTTTCCTTGGCCGAATCCAGCACAGCAAGCATAGACTCGAGGTTCCAAGCTTCAAAATATCCGATGCCATACCCTCCGGTTGAAGCATTATTCATAAGTTGATGAATCGGTACTAACATAGCTGATTCGCCTCTTTCCAATAAATTATCGTTTTATAAAACCGCGAATATTTCTTCCACTGCCAATTCATAATTTTCAATAAATTCCAATGCCTCAGACAAGGTAAATGTGCCGTTTGTACAGCCTCGCGACATGCAGGCTGAAGCCCCAAGCGCCGAGGCTAACTCTAACTTTTTTTGTAATCCCCATCCTTTTAATTCTCCGAATATAAATCCTGAAGAAAAAGCATCTCCTCCGCCGGATGAATCCACCAGCTTGATCGGATACGTGCCAATTCGGAACTTTCGTGAGCCCATTTGAACAACGGATCCCTTGCTTCCTCTCGTGATAATGACGGTACCCGCTCCCATCTGCGCAAACCAATTCGCCTGCTCCAAGGGGTCATGTAATCCCGAGATTGCCAACGCTTCATCGTCATTGGGCAGAAATACATCGACATAAGGCAGCAAGGCTTGTAAACCTTCGGGTATATATGCACCAGAGGGGACTACTACGTCCAATATCGTCTTTGTTTTCACCTCCTGCGCATATTGGAATAACGGAACCAACTGGGAAGGGTCCAGTCCGGGCATCGCTAGAAGCCCTCCGACATATACAACCTTTGCCCTCTTTACCAAGGAATAATCGATATCCCGAACAGTAAATTCGGCATTCGCTCCAATGGAATGAATATATCTCCGATCCTCACCCTTGACGATCACGACCAGGGTTTTCGAGGTTGGACAATTTATTGCCGTGCCCACACCTTGTATATCGAGACCTTTATTCTGCATGTCCTGCTTGATTGCACTTCCGAAAAAATCGTTCCCTACTTTTCCGGCAAGCACTACTTTGGCTCCTAATTTAGATAAATTAACCCCAGTATTAATAGCGCAGCCTCCCGTTTCCAAGGAAATATTGTCGACCAGCGCCAATTCACCGGGAAGCAGCAGCTTATCAAGAGGGTCTGTAAACAGATCCGCCACTAAAATCCCTGCGCACAATACATCAATATCTTTGCAATCAGAATCATCATTTGGAATCGACGACATATGATTTTGTACCTCCTTCTAAGGTTTGGGCTACATAAACATCTAATTGTCTATACATTTATCTCAATAAAAGAAAGCCGGCTTAACCCGGCTTATCTGTTTGGAATTTCGGCAAAAAATCTGCAGCGATCGCCTCTAATAATAATTTTGCTGTAAACAACCGGGGTTCCGTTCATTCGGTTCGTAACCCGCTCAATCAGCAGCGCAGGCGAACCTTTATCCACTTTAAGCAATTGGGACTCGTATTGGTCAATTAACACGGGTTCAAAATACTGATGTGCTTTACCTAACACAACACCGTAGTCCCGAGAAAGGATTTCATATAAGGAAACATTGGAAATATCCTTTTCACTCAGCCCTGGAAAGTCCGATGCGGGGATATATACACGGTCGTACATAATCGGTTCGCCGTCAACGAGTCTAGTTCTAACCAACTTATAAATTTCACTGTTTGCGGACAACTGCAGATGCTCTTTTACTTTTTTATTTGCTTGCTCCGTGACAAACTCCAAAATTTGCGACCCCGGAATATGGCCGGTTTGTTTCGTATATTCATGTACGCTGTATAAACTTAGAATTCCCTGCTCTAATTTCGGAGCCGCAACAAATGTACCCCGGCCTCGCTGCCTTGTCAGCAAACCTTCCCGCACAAGATCGTCCATAGCCTCTCGGACGGTACCCCTGCTTAGCCCGTAATCCGAGGCAATGAGATTCTCGTTCGGAATGATATCGCCGGATTTCCAATTGCCGTTTTCGATTTGCGAGCGCAAAATCTCTTTCAGCTGATGATAAAGCGGAACAGGGGAACGGCGGTCAAGCTCCACCTGCGTACTCAACGTTTTCGGTTGTAAGTCACTAATATCGAATAATTGTTTTTCCATATGTCTACTCCTATTCATTAAATATTTGAATATGGATTTCCGGCCAAATCCTTACCGCGGGCAAGATAGATCTTGAACCCTTGGCTGTACTCATGATCCGGGTTGAATTTGACTGATGTCGGAAAATATCTCAGCTGAAATCCGCACCTGCGGGTTGGACTGAGATTTTTACCTCCACCATGGATCATGCGGGAGTCGTGAAACGAGCATTCATTTTTGTCTAATTCAAAATAGACTGCTTTCGACTCATCTAATGTATCTTTAATTTGAAGGTGAAACATGTTTTCCTTGGTGTCAATTTCTTCGTACTCAGAAAAACCATTCTTATGTGTCCCCGGAATGACTTTCATACAGCCATTATCACGTGTGCTCGGATCAAGCGCCAACCAGATCGTCACCATATTATCAAAATTATCCAACCTGCCCGCAAAATAAGAAGAATCCTCGTGCCAAGGGGTTGCTTTCCCTGTAAAGGGGGCTTTGTAAAGAAAAGAACTTGCCCAAATGGCAATATTGGGGCCAATTATCGGCTCTACTAATTTATCGAGAATTTCTTTATCGCATAATAAATCCAAAAACCAGGGATCGTTCCAGTGGGGGCAATCCCAACAATCGGTGTTCGGGTGCTCCTCATAATGCCGATTGAATCGACTTTCCAATTCAGCAAACTTTTCTGCAGGTAAAACCGGTTTTTTATATAAAATATATCCATGCTCCTTATAATGCTGCAGTTCTTGTTCTGTTAAGCGTTCCATATTCATTCCTCCAAAATTGCATTTAGATTCATACCTTCCATGACTAGTTGGTCAGGCGATACCATTTTATTTGTGCACTTTATATGCACTTCTTCTCCGGGCAGTAGAATCAAATCATTTTTATTAAAATTTACAAATTGTTCAGGGTTTATCTCTTGAATCATAACCCCAACAGCAATGGTATTGGAACGATTTGCAACAACTGCCGTTCCCTGCTGATCACCTGCTGACATGATAACATTCACTTTGGGAAGTTGCCTGAGCGGTCCCAAGGGATAGTCCGCATTGACAGAAAAAACATAAGTGCTGCTGGATAATACTTGGTTTTCTGCTGTTTCAAGCTCGATACGCAGTATGAATAACTTGTATTCTGTTTCCGCTGCCTGCCATTCCACACGGCCGATATACCGATTAAATTCACCCCTAACACCGGCAAACACAGTTTCTTGGATTAGTTTCCCGAACACGTCAATAATTTTTGCGCGAATGGAAACTTCTTTGCCCATCTTTCCTTCAAAGTCTTCTTCATGAACGAAAAGATCGCCGGTAAACATTTCCCCTTCAGTATACGAAAGCTTATTGTAACGCGCTGAAACGTGCAGATTGGAAAAAACCTTCTGCAGCGTATAAAATGCCGGCTTCGGCATGCCGTCAAATTCAATTAACGAACAGTTGGATGTATTCGCATAAGGTTCGTTTCCTGCCCAGACCAGAAAACCTGACGTCTCCGGCTCCCTGCGCCTTGTCGATTCGGCAGCATAACGCAGCGACTCTTTCTGCAAATATCTGCTGGCCTGACAGTACATATCCAGTTCATTCTTGTCCTCATGAAACGGCCCGAATAAACCGTTAAGTTCGTCCCACTGAATCCACCACGCCCCTTTAAATGTCCATAATGGGTTTGTTTTGGTTGGCGGCCAAACCTGGAAACCGTCCGCCAGTTCCCGGATCATGTTAGCGCGTAATGCCCCCGGTGTACCCGCTTCCGAACGGAAAAGAGCATCTTCCGTGTTATAGTAACGGTAATGTTCTCCTTCACCCATATACGTCCATGGCCCATGCACATCGTGGTGCAATCCCTTCCGGAAATCCGGCTCATTGGCATTAAATCGCGGACCTGAAGCGCTTGTCGGCAGGAAGTGTCTTTGGGGATCCAGTTCGTTAACAACCTGTTTGAGCATACGGATATTAGAGTGATGGTCATTAACCGGTATAAAGCCATCCCACATCAATTCATTTCCGCCGCACCAAATGATTAACCCGGGATGGGTTCGCTTCTCTTTAACGGCACACCTCGCCACTTCCTCCAGTTCCTTGAGGAAGCCCGGGGAATCGGGCGGGGTATTGTTAATTCCACTGGAGGATTGCGGGAAATCCTGCCAAACCATTAAACCGTTGCGGTCGCAATAATCATAAAACGCCCGTTTTTCGAATATCCCCACACCATTGACCCGCAATACGTTGGTGTTCATCGCTTTAAAGCGGCCCAAATAGTCACTGTATTGCGCGGGAGTCACAGCACCATAAAAAGGGGTAATCGTCGTCCAATTGACACCTTTGAGAAAGATTCTTTTCCCATTCATCATTAATGTGTAAGGGAGCGCACCTTCCGGCGCACCCTCATTCTGAACAAATTCAGCCTTGCGGAACCCAATCTGTTGAACTTGCTCGTCACACTGAATTCCTTGATCATCCAAAATAACAGCTTTTATTTGGTATAATGGTTGAGCGCCGTACCCGTTAGGCCACCAGACGTTGACTTTCCCGGGCTGCACACGGTGTCGAACCGTCCGTTTTCCCCCGCCCAGCTGTATCTCCACTGTCTCTTTGCAAATGGTTTGCCCGCCGTCTTCCACAAGTTCAAACTCCAGTGTATATGCGCCCTTTTTCCATACTTCCAGTTCCAGTTGAGCCTCGATAACACCCGTCTGCATGTCATCCGACAAATCAGCTTCAGGAAAAAAATCCGCCAGCTTTACACTTTTATACGTCTTTAAATAAACGTCCTTCCAAATACCGACAGGCACAATCCGCGGACACCAATCCCAACCATAATTAAATCGCGATTTCAACTTCTCAATGGTATTGGAATAACCAACTTGCCCATCGATCTCCGGCGTAGGTTGGAAGTAGATCTGAAGAACGTTATCGCCTTCGTTTTTCTCCTTGAGAAGCTCCGTAATGTCTAGAATCACAGGCCTGAACATACCTTCAAATTGCGTAATTCGCTTCCTGTTCAGGAAAATTTCGCCGGAATAATCCAATCCGTCCAACACCAACTCACATCGATCAAGGAGCCAATTGTCGGGAATCGAGAATGTTTTTTCATAGACCCAATCCTTATGGTTTACCCATTCGCCATGAAGACTTTTCCTGCCAAGGTTATAATCCTCCAGCCATCCCTCCGCCATAAGATCCACCTGCACTGCACCCGGTACTGTGACCTTAATGGGAGCTACGATAGGGGAGAGAACCGTTCCCAGTTCCATCGATTTCATGAATTCCCAATGGTTCGGGTACCATCCCGTTAGAATCCAGTCGTTTCCGTTTAAGCTGGTTTGTTTACTCAAGGGCAGCCTTCCTTTGCAGTAGTTCCTCTATTTGTATAGACATATGTACATAAATTAATATAACTTAACTCCTCGCTTTTAGCAAGCGTTTTTTAAGGTTTTATTGTTTGACTATTGTGCACTCTCCCAAGCTTCTTTTGCAGCTGCATACACCATCACTGCGCTGGCGGCATAATCCTGTTCCGCTTGCTCACCCGACCGGCCGATCCACTCCCAGATCCCGTTACGCTGGAAATCATCGACAGATTCCAGCACAATACCGCATGCTTTGTCCGGATTTACTCTCGCAATCGAACGATACACCCATAACAACGGGGTAGCCCAATATGCCCCGTTCTGGTAGCGTCCCGGATGCGCATGCTGCAGCGCAAACTTTGTAGAAATACCGCCTGTGGAGAACCGGTAATCCTTGGAATCGGATTGCAGCCTCTCCCATGCCGTCGGGTATACAATGTGCCGGATTTGTCCCCGGTGAACATATTGATCTGTTTTGTCCGCCAGGGAAACGGAAAGCCGATCCAGGTATTCTCCAGGCGCCAGTCGTTCCGAACACGCATAAGCGGAGCCCCATATATCCGGTTGGTTGCAGTGATAGGTGGCGGCATGATACAACTGCACTTCATCGTTCCAAAACTGGTGAAGATGAGCCCGAATATATTCCGCGGTTTCGGAATACCGGTTTGCCGTGCAGGGATCCCCTACCTGATACGTCTCCCGCCAGTCCGCGATTTTCCCGGCTGCATCCATGAACAACAAGGAACAAAACAATTCGTCCCCCGTTTTACATACCATATCCGTAAACCCGTAACTGCAATAAGGTTGAAACGGATCGATCCACACCATGCCCGTGCCGCGGTTTCTTGGAACAAAACTCATCCCTCTGTCCAGCGCAGGCAGGATTTTCTGAACAAAGCCCGCGTCCCCTGTTTGTTTTAAATACATGTCCACCGCTTGGACCAGGAAGGACGGATTATCACAGGCAGGTTCAACGCCGAACACGGCATAG
>DASWUO010000223.1:0-15370 GCA_036401615.1 Bacilli bacterium
GTAAGAAATGGGAAGTGGTATCAACATGACAGGGTTGGCTGGAATTTCAGGTTCAGTGAAATTCAAGCGGCGTTAGCGCTTGCCCAACTAAGCCGCTTAGAGCGGCAAATGGACGTCCGACAGCAGAGGGTGGGCGAACTGGACGATCTGTTAAGCGGGATCGAAGGTATTCGTCCCGTCAAGTACGACAGCAGAGTAACGCGGCATGCGAATCACCTCTATATGTTTAAGTTGGACAGGAACGTGACGGAACGCGTGAACAAAGAGGATTTCATACGTAAGCTGAACTTCGAGGGCATACCCGTTTCCGCGGGTTACGTTCCCTTAAACGAGAACAATGCCATTGTAAGCAACACCCGTGTGCTGCTCGGTGAAGAACGGCGATACAGCTGCCCGGTGGCGGAAAGAGCATCGGAGAAGGAAATATTGTGGCTTAGCCATAATGTTCTTCTCGGTTCGGAGAGCGACATGGAAGATGTCGCGAAGGGTGTCAGCAAAGTGATTCAATCCTATCTATAGCCGTTCACATTTGGTTTCATAGGTCGAACAGCCGCCAAGTAGGGCCCACTCCGACGGTTACGTTCGCCTTGCAAACATATAGTATTCATAACATTGAGAGGGGTATGGCAATGAAGAACATGTTTGTTATTGCAATGATTTTAGTGTTTATTGCTGCCGGTTGTTCGAACAACGGCAACAAAGGTCAGGATAAAGCTCCAAACGGTAATGGAAACACAGAAGCAACGGAAAGCCCGCAAAATTCCGAACCGGAGGATAAAGCCATCAGTGTACTGCTTTCGCACGCGGAAGCGGAGTATGCCAAGACGTTAAAACCTGATGATCCTTATATTAAGAGATTGAACGAGCTTTCCGGATATGACCTTAGTTTTGATTTTCTAGGACATGCCGATTATGAGCAACAACTTTCCCTGCGTTTTGCTTCTGGCGACTTAGCCGATCTGATCCGTACACCGAGTATTGATTCCACGACTCATAAAGACGCTGTGGAACAGGGCATCTTTAAAGAACTTGGACCCCTGATTGATAAATACGGTCCTAACCTGAAGAAGAGTATCCCTGAAACCGCATGGAACAGTCCGCGGGTACAGAAGGATGGCAAAATCTATGGTATTCCTGTATTGGTAGGAACGGCTAATGACAGAATTGCCTTTATCCGTCAAGATTGGCTGGACAAGCTCAATTTGAAGCAGCCGACGACCATCGATGAATGGCTGAACTATTTCGAGCAGGTCAAGGTTCAGGACGTGAACGGCAACGGCGATCCGGCTGACGAATACGGCTACACGATGTTCGAAGGTCTGGGGTGGAGCTCGATGTTCTTCGGAACATTCGGGGTCGATCCAGGAACTTGGCACATGCAGGATGGCAAGCTCGTTCCTGACATCATCAGCCCTAAGATGAAAGAAGCCATTGACTTTTACAGGACGTTGTATGAAAAAGGTTACGTGAATCGGGATTTATTCACGAAGAAGGAAGCGGATTTCCGCGCAGATATTTATAACGGGAAGTCGGGAAGCTTTGCTGCGGCTGTCTATCAATACACTCCTGATTTCAGCGCTGCCAACGCGCCGAAGAAATTCGTCGTCGAGCCGGATAAGGTCAAGATTGAAATGGTGGCTCCACCTGCTGGACCCGGCGGGGAAAGAGGATTGGGTCCCGTGTCCGACGGCATCTATTTCGTCTGGGTTATTCCGGATACTGTGAAGAATCCAGAGAAGATCATTAAGTTCCTCGATTGGGCATGGAGCGCTGATGAGGCGGACAAATTTTTCGCTTATGGGATCGAGGGTTCCAATTATACGACCGAAGGCGGAGAAATCAAATATGATGTATCGGCTCCGATCAATGCGGACAAAAACGCATTCCAAATGTTCCAACTGTCCATCAATCCCCGCGAAATCGGATTTAATAACGAGTTGGTGCTGAAGACTTTGCCTGAATCAGAGAAGATCATTGCGGGCTACAAGCTTTCTGCGGATATCGCGTTGCCGCACGACAGTCTTTATATGCCGCCCCTTGCAACATTCCAGAACAACCCGGAAATATCAACCTGGGGAACGATGTTTGTTGAGATGTTCTCAAAGATCATGACAGGCAAACAACCAATCGAAGCATTCGACAAATTTGTTGAGGATTGGAAAAAGCGCGGCGGAAACGATGCAATAGAGGAAGCAACCAAATGGCACAGCCAATTCAATAAATAAGTAATAGTGAACCCATAACTGCGGCGGGTACTTGCGTATCCGCCGCGGTTATCAACAACAAATAATCTTCGCATCCATCCATTAGAATCGGCAGGTGATGTTATGAAAAGGCGATTGGTGATTCGCGATAAATGGATTCTCATCTTGTTTGCTTTACCTGGGTTGCTCTATTTTCTGTTATTCAAATACGTTCCATTACTCGGCAACATCATTGCCTTTCAAGACTATAACATCTTCAAAGGAATTCTACACAGCCCGTGGGTGGGATTGGCCCAATTCGAACGAATGTTTGGATTCGATGATTTTTACAGGGTGCTGCGCAACTCCATTCTTCTCGGTTTTTATTCGCTGTTATTCGGCTTTCCTGCACCCATCATTCTAGCACTTTTGCTTAATGAGTCCAGAAAGATGTGGTTCAAAAGAGTCGTCCAGACGGTCGTTTACATGCCTCACTTCTTGTCCTGGGTGATCGTAGGATCGATCTTCATTAATCTGTTGGCATATGAAGGCATTGTTAATGTGTTTATGACCAAACTCGGGATGGACAAGGTGGATTTTGTTTCAGATGGAAACTACTTTCTGGCTGTACTCATTTCAACCGGAATATGGAAAGAGGTTGGATGGGGCACCATTATATATTTGGCGGCGTTATCCGGAATTAATCCGAATTTATACGAAGCGGCTATGGTGGATGGTGCTAGTCGATGGAGACAAATCTGGAGTATTACACTTCCTTGTATGATGCCGACGATGGTCATCGTGCTGTTGTTATCCATTGGCCATATTCTGGATGCTAATGTGGAGCAGGTACTTATTTTCCTGAATCCATTGGTCAGGGATGTGGGCGAGGTTTTCGACACCTACGTGTACACCTTCGGTTTGGTAGGCGGACAATACAGTTATACGACGGCAATCGCCCTGTTTAAATCCGGGGTTGGCATTGTATTGGTTTTCGGGCTGAATGCGGTTAGCCGCAGGACGACTGGTGAGAGTCTTTACTAAATTGAGGAGGTTCAGCATGTATAGAATATCGGGATTTCAAACATTTTTGGCCGTAATATTGTCGACTTTAAGTCTAATTATGCTAGCTCCCTTAGTCCATGTTCTGTCAGTCTCTCTGAGTTCGCCGCTTTACGCCCAGGCCAAGCTTGTCTATTTCTGGCCGAAAGGCCTGCAGTTCGCGGTTTACAAAAAAATATTCTCAATGGATGAGATGTGGAGAGCGATGGGGATCAGCATTTACATTACGGTGATCGGCACGCTCATTACTCTGGTGATCACTTCCATGATCGCTTTCGCACTTTCCCGAACGGAAATGCCTGGTAAAAAAATGATCGTCCGGCTGATTGTGTTAACCTTTATTTTGCCGGCGCCGCTGATACCCGGATTTCTTCTCGTGAAAGAGCTGAACATGCTGGATACGCTATGGTCTTTGATGATTCCAGGGGCGACCAGCGCGTTCTATGTCATCATTATGCGATCTTTCTTCCGCAACGTCTCCGGAGAGCTGTTCGATGCAGCGAAGATAGACGGCTGCAATGAAGCTGGCATCTATTTCCGGCTGGTTATACCGCTATCCTCTGCGGTAATAGCTACGATAGGCTTGTTTCATGCAGTTTTCCAATGGAATACTTATTTCTCCGCACTAATTTTCATTCGGGACAAGACGTTGTATCCTCTTCAGGTCCTGCTGCAAAACCTAGTTGCCAAGAAAGGCCTAAACAACTTTATGGGTGAAGTGCAATTCGAGCTGAACATGCCGGTAACGCCGGAAATGATGAGCGCGGGCATCATTATTTTCGCTACTGTGCCGATTCTGATCGTGTATCCTTTCCTGCAAAGATATTTCGTCAAGGGAGCAATGCTAGGCTCCTTGAAAGAATAAAAACCAACGAAGAAAACGAAAATACATCCAAGGAGGTAATTACATGAAACAAATAGCGAAATTATTAGTAAAATGCTTGACTATCTTCACGATCGCGACAACCGGATTTTTGTTTGCGCCGCCGGAGCCCACTTATGCGATCGCTGATGTCGACAAAATCGTGCCGACTCCCCAGCAGGTTTCGTATACAGAAGAATTTTTGACGCTTTATGACGGCACCGCGTTCAAAGCGGCGATCGTCATTGGCAGGGACGCTTCGGTGGCGGAGTCCGAGGGGGCGGAATTGCTTCGGCGTGTCATAGCCCGCAAATCCGGTCAGCAGATTCCCCTGCTCTACGATGATCAATCCAATTCGGCCTATTCGGTCTTGATTACGGTCGGAACGAAAAATACGAATACAGTGAACGGGAGCTATTCCATCGATGTTCCAGACCATAAGGAAGGTTACGCGATCGAGAGGGCGTTCGTTCAGAATCGGTACGTTGTGCTGGTGACGGGATATGAGGCGATTGGGGCCTATTACGGCTCAACAAGCCTAGCGCAAATGATCGATACGAGCGGCGCTCTTACCCGGCTGCGGGTTATATCGGTTCGAGACTATCCGGATATGGATATTCGGGCGATCAAGGACATCTTTAATGCGGAAGGCGAATTTACGTATTCCGATGCCAAAGACTGGATGCAAATGCTGCCTTTGCTTAAAGTAAACGTTTTCAGTCTGTGTTATACGCACCTTACAGCGACGGGCTGGCGCAATCCTTCGGCAGAATACTTGCAGGCGGTAAGAGATTTGGCGCGCTATGAAAGAGATAAAGGAATCATCCGTCTCATGCAGGAAATCAATCCCGGGTATACTGGGGGGATGCCGGCTAACCAGACAGAGTTAAACCAACTGTTGGATTTGTTTAAAGTCTCCCTGGATGAAGGCGGCACCCAAGCCATGATTGCCTTTGACGACCAAGGCAGTTCTCTTCCGGCTTCCCACCGGGACATGGCGAATTGGCTGCAATCAAGCTTATCAGGCCAGGAAGGCTTCTACTTGATGGCGACGCCGGAGAAGTATCATCTAGGACTTCCTGATGTCGGCACTTATTTGAATACGTTTACAAACGGACTGATCCCGGAAATCGGGGCATCCTGGACGGGTTATGACGTTTTCTCGACTACGTTGACGCCGACTCATGTCTCCACCTGGAGAAATTACACGCAAAATCCGTTAAAGATGCCGTTTTATTGGCATAACGATCAGGTCCTCGCGGACACGACAATGAATCAACCCACGAAATGGGAACCCACAGCCTATTATTTCACGGACAGCAGGGTACCGTTTAACGGTTTAAATTTGGCTGGCGGTTATGTATGGAACGATATGCCCCGGAATACATCCGAAGGTGTGATCGAGAATATCTTCCGGCCGTCGACTCCGCATAAAATCTATGCTATTTCGTTCGCGAACTGGATGTGGAATCCCGATGCCTATATGAATAATGCGACGGAATTTAACCGGGCCAAAAAATACTGGGATACTATCGTTTCCAACCCGGGATTCCTTCAAACTGCCACAGCTTCATCCCAATTCAGCTCAACCTATGCGCCGGCCAAAGCCGTGGACGGGTTGAACAGTCACGATTCCGTGGAGAATGCTTGGGCAACCGCGAGCGGCGAGTCTACAATTAATGCTTGGTGGAAGCTGGACCTGGGCAAGAAACAGAAGATGGAAGGCGTCAGGATCAAGTATCGGGAATATCTCGACAAAGCGTATATGGTTCCGAGTTCTGTAACCGTGCAGATCAGCAACGACAACGTCAATTGGACAACAGTCGTGAATCAGTCGACGCAGGTTCCGACGGAAGGTGCGGCGTATGCGTCCGAGGCGTATCTGTATCCGTTCCAGGGTGAGGCCAGGTATGTGCGTCTGGATTTTCCGACGGGCGGGCAAAACTCGCTCATAGAACTGTCTGAGGTTGAAATTGCCCAAGAAAAAGTGATAACCGCCCCTGTCAACTTGGCTCTCGGCAAGACGGCTTCTGCTTCCTCGGTGTTTAGCAGCACTTACGCTGCGGCCAAGGCAAATGACGGATTGAACAGCCATGGCACGGCCAACTTGGAGAATACTTGGTCTAGCACATCAGGAACGAATATTAACGCTTGGTGGAAGGTGGATTTGGGTCAACAGGAGAAGTTCAAGACGATCGAAGTGAAATTCAGGGAATATCCTGCCAATCAGGCCTATATGGTTCCCAAAACGGTTACTATTCAAACCAGCAACGACAATACCAGCTGGACGACACTGATCGCGCGGTCGGCGAATGTTCCCGTCATTGGACAGAATTATGCTTCTGCGGCTTATTCATATTCAGTCAACGGGCTAGGAAGATATGTCCGTTTGCTGTTCGAGGATGGCGGTCAGGATACGCTGGTTCAGCTGTCGGAAGTCAGCATATACAACCGCAGTCTTCCCCAGCATCAGCGCCAGACGCTGAACACCGCTTTCAAGCGAAAGGCGGCGGCTTCCTCGGAGTTTTCGGCGATGTACAAAGCCTCCAAAGCCAACGATGGCACTTATTCCCGCCGAACAGCGGAGAATGCTTGGGCGACGACTTCCAGTGCTGCGGTGAACAGCTGGTGGAGTGTTGATCTGGGAACGCAGACATCCATCCAGGATGTGGCCGTATACTTCCGGGAATTTACCTACGGCTTGGCTTATACGGTGCCGGTCAATATTACTTTTGAGGTTAGCAATGACAACGTCAATTGGACGAGTGTACTCAGCACAACGAATGTCCCTATTGAAAACGTAAGTTACAATTCTTCGAAATACACGTATACCTTGAATGCATCAGGAAGGTACCTGCGATTGAGATTCCCCGGAGGAAGCCAGAATAGTCTTGTGGAAATATCCGAAGTGGAAGTGATGCCGACGATGCAAACGCGTACCGACTTCCATAATGTCATCTCGCAGGATGGCGCGGATCCTTGGATGTATAAGCATTCTGACGGGTATTATTACTACACTCGCACGACAGGCGACAACGTGACGATTTGGAGATCCAAAACCATAACAGGCATCGAAGCGGGAGAGAAGAAAGTCATCTGGTCTCCGCCGACCAATGATCCCAACGCAGCCAACTGCCGATCGATCTGGGCGCCGGAAATTCATTTCCTCAATAATGCTTGGTATGTGTATTATTCGGCGACGACCTGCGATGACACGACCGATGTCAAGCACCGCATGTTCGTGCTGGAAAATACGAACGCCGACCCTTTCCAAGGCACTTTTACAGACAAAGGAAAAATAACCGATACGACAGATTTGTGGGCGATCGACGGCACCGTGTTGAATCTGGCCGGCCAACTGTACTGGTTCTGGTCCGGGTGGGATTCCCCATATCAAGATCGCCAAAACCTGTATGTGGCATCCATGAGCAATCCGTACACGCTGTCCAGCGCCAGAACGTTAATTTCGTCGCCTACTTACAGTTGGGAGACCAACCATACTCCGTATATAAACGAAGCACCCCAGCCGATCGTTAAGAACGATAAGGTGAATCTGGTCTATTCCGCGAGTGGAAGTTGGACCGATCAATATTGTCTCGCGCTGCTGACGGCGGGCACTACGTCCAACTTACTGGCCGCTTCCTCGTGGACGAAGAACAGTACGCCGATTTTCAGCAGCGGCAGCGGAGTGTACGGAACTGGGCACAACAGCTTTGTCAAGTCTCCTGACGGAACGGAGGACTGGTTGATCTACCATGCCGCCAGATGGTCCGGAGCAGGATGGACGCGGAATGTTAGATCTCAGCCTTTCCTATGGAACACGAATAATACGCCTAAACTGGGTGTGCCGGCATCTCCGAATTTTCCACATCGTATCCCGTCGGGAGAACCAGTACGTAAGCGTTATGAAGCCGAAGAGGCCACATTGGCGAACGGAGCGCGACGGGTTCTGGACGAGAATGCCTCTAGCGTCGTAAAAGTTGGCTATATCGATAATACAAACAGCTATGTAGAGTTCGATGTTACGGTTCCAACAGCCGGTTCCTACATTTTATTGGCTCGGACCGGCAATGGAACGACGGGAGGCCTAACCGCGACCTTCAATTTATCCGTCAACGGAGGAGCGAGCCAATCGGTCAATATCTCCTATTCCGGCTGGAACAATTGGGGAACCACCGCCGTCGGGGCCACCCTTTCTGCCGGACATAACAAAATTCGATTTACTAAAGGAAACAATAATGCGGAGCTAGACTATTTGGATGTAATGCCGAAGCCTTAAGTACGAGATTAGCGGGCAAGTACCGGTTTCTCCATTGCTCGTGGTTTACAGATGTTGATTATATAAGGGCGTCGGTAATTCCTATCCATTCTGGTGGGACATTCCGATGCTCTTTTTTTCGGTCAAATGAGCCGAGAGTGCAATGCCGTTGAGGGTTTACGCCGATCTTTGGCCAATGGACGGTAAAGCCGTCTGAAGCCCAAGCGGCTTTCTTTTTTGTGTGATGAAAATTTTGGAGTGCAACTATAATTAAGAAGAGCAACGTCTAAAGTTTCAAGGACTGCGCGATGTGGTAAGTATATATTATAACAATAGAGGAGAGTGTATTTTTCATGAAGAAAATGATCTTCGTTTTAGTGATAGGGTTAGCCATTGCGCTGCCAACGTCTCTGTTTGCGGCGACATCTTATATGTTGGTGAAGGCTACGTATCCGATTCTATTAAGCGGGGCGAAGTATACGCTGGAGGATCTGCCGGTGCTGAATTACCAAGGCAATACCTATGTTCCATTGAAAGCCTTCGGGGAAATTATGGATGCCAGTGTAGAGTGGAATGAGGCCAAAAGGCAGGTTGAAATCTCAAATTACCCTTACATGATTGAAAATAATGCTTTTCGTAACGTGACGGTCACGGGTTCCGGCGGAGAGTATACGATAAAGGGAGAAGGCCGAATTTTTGAGGCGAATATGAATTATTTGGTGACGGATGGCCACACGGTGCTGCTTGATCGGGTCATGATGTTGAAGGATGGCGCTCCTGCGTGGGCGGCTTTTACATTGGAGATTTCCATTCCAGCGAGCCAGCAGCCGGATGTTGGACTGCTCACCCTGCAGTTATATGAAAGCAGCGCCAAGGACGGCTCCAAGATCAACCGTTTCAACGTTCCGCTGGAAATTTTCCGTTAATCTTCCGCTTAGGGTAAACAAATATTCAACGCAGAAGGACGCCATATATAGGGCGTTCTTGTTTCATGTGATAGATCAACGTGAATAAGTTTATTGGGAAGAGGATCTGAGAGGCGTTATTCTCTTGCAAATGGTCGTTTTCAAGCTTCAAAGGATCTGAGGTACCCTATTCACAACTTTTCCCCGTTTCAATCAGAAATACTAGGAAATAGTGTACTCCAGATCCGTTGGCGTCACGAAATGAATGATTGTTCTAGAATAACGTACGCTAGTTCCGCTGAGCCTACGAATAAAATGAAGGCAATGGTATTTTGTTCCGCTGAACCACCCACGGGTCCTAACTTCATATGGAATTTCATGGCGTAGTGACCGTCATGGTATAAGCTTTGCAACCCATTGGCGACGCTGCGGATGTCATCCTGCGCCATCAGAGCCACTTCTTTCTCTTATAGAAGAAACACATGACCACGGCCACCGCAACAATGACACCCCATACTAGAAAATAGCCGTACTTCCACTCCAATTCGGGGAAAAAGGTGAAATTCATACCGTACACCCCAACGATGAAAGTCAGCGGGAGAAAGATGCTGCTGATGATCGTCAACGTCTTCATGATCTCATTCATCCGGTCGGCTTTCATGTTCATCTGCAGCTCCAGCAGGCCGTTGGCCGATTCGCGGAAGATATCCAACGTATCGATTTCTCGGGAAAGATGGTCATAAATATCGGTGAAATACACATCCGTCTCTTTCTTGGTAAAGGGGATGTCCTGTTGGATGATCGTGGTGAGAATGGTCCTTTCCTCGGTAAAGATGCGGCGCAGATGGTGGGTTGATCGTTTTAAACGAAAAATATCCTGGGCAATCCGAATGTTGGGGTTGCGGTACAGGCCTCTCTCCATCCGTTCCGCATGATCATCGAGCTGGGCGATAATTTCACTGTATTCATCCACACAGCGGTCCAGAATGTGATAAAGCACTTCCCCGGGGTGATCCATCCGCCCTTCAATCTCCTGAAAATCACGGGCGATCTCTTGTAGAAAGGGCAGGTTTTTCTTGCATACAGTAATAATGTAATTTTCCCCAAGAACAATCCCCATTTCATGGGGGTCGTAATTCTTCTCGAAGGCGAAGAACGAAATAAACACATGCTCCTTGTAGCGGTCCAATTTAGGTCTTTGGTTCAGCTTCATGCAATCCTCCACCAGCAGGGGGTGGCAATGGAACATGTCACGCAGGACACGGTTCACTTCCTCGGGCGGAGCTCCGTGCAGACGAATCCAGGCCACTTCATTCTTCTCAGGGATCTTGATCTCCTGCTGGGTGACCTCTAGGGAATCACAATTACATACAATCATATGGCCTCCTGTTTGGGTTTGGAAAAAGTATGAATTTGGGGAGAATTTTTTTGGAAAAAAGTCGCCTTGTCAACGGTCGGCTTATTCGCTATAATAACGTTTGTTGTCACTTCAGCAGCGCATCCCCTACGGGTCATATAACAGATGCATGACGTATAGAAGAAAGTCCTTCACGTGTTCTGCAAAAAGGGTTAAGAGCACAATCACCACAGGTACAGAGATCGCTAAGATATGGGCAAAAAAAGGGTTTTTCGGTTCGCGTTTCGGTGAATCATCTTGCTTTCTTCGGTAGGCCATAGGGATTCCCGCCTTTACTGCTCTTCATAGTGCATTGAGATTCGTATGTTAATGATATTATATATTTTGTTCGGGAGGATGTACATTATGGAAATTGCGTCATTCGTGCTCAACATTCGCGAGGCAGATCAAGCAGAATATATCAAGCGGCATGAGGCTGTTTATCCCGAGCTTTTGCAAGCATTCAGAGAAGCGGGAGTGAAGAAATACAGCATTTTTATGCACGGCGGCACTTTGTTTGCTTATATGGAAGCGGAGAACTTCAACGAGGCTATGGCCTATATCGGTCGACAAGAAGCAAATACCCGGTGGCAGGCGTTTATGTCGGATTTGCTTGTGATGCACGAGAGTGGATCGGCGATTAAGATCATTCCGGAAGTTTTTCATTTTGAGGCTTAGAGAGGCTTCAAGGAACTCATCATATCGGTCAATCCCTTTAAGTTACTGCTTTACATTGCGTTGTAGACACTATATAATTTGGTAGGTTACAGTTTTATAAAATAATCCCTCAGTAGTTCGAGTCAGCTTGATTGGACTAATTCTTACGCGGTCGTGGTGGAACGGCAGACACGCCATCTTGAGGGGGTGGTGCCCATTGGGTGTGCGGGTTCAAATCCCGCCGACCGCACCATACATATGAATGCTCGGAAAGCCCGTTGTTATGGGCTTTTTTTTGGTGTTTGCAGGATTGTATGCGGGAAAGTGATGTTAATATATGGGGGGAGAACTCATTTTCGGTGGCAATTCGGTGGCATTTGAGTTGGGCAACAGTGTTGATGGTAAAACAAACATGACTTGCCCTAAAACCCCCTTTCCTCCATCAGCTCCCATTAGAACTTCAAATACACTGATTGATCAAAAGCATATGTATTTATATTAATTATATCAAATTTTGTTTTATTTTAAGAACATTTGTCGAATGTGGAAAGTAAAAAAGGAATTTTAATGTTATTGTAGAAAATTACAATTAAAGTTATAAAAACGAAAGAAGGGATGCATATTTCAAACCATCGTGGAGGTGCTGAACAAATCGTTACTAAATATTCCAAGCACATCGAAAGAGTAGCTCGAAGATTTATTAAAACGAGTAGTAATCGCAAATGGTTTAAAGATGATTTAATCCAGCAGGGATATATTGGACTCTTGGAAGCACATAACAAATATGATGGGCGGAGGATAACCAATGGTGGATTCTGGGGATATGCATTCAAATTTGTAGAAGGTAGGATGAAGGATTTTACAATAGAATATACCAATCAAATACGTCCCAGCAAGAAATTAAACTCTATTATGCTCAATATAAATAGGGAAGATTTGATTAATCGTTCTCCTGATTACATAGCACATATTCTTGGATGCACAATAAATATGGCAAGACAAGCGGTTAACTTAAACAATGGGAGGCATATTGTCTCACTTTATCAACCAGTAAAATCTACAAATGATTCGGATGATAGACAGTTTATTGACTTCATTCAGTCAATTCAAAACCCTGATGATATTTTTCAAGTAGAAACAATCAACTTATTGTCTCAGATTGAGCAAAATATAGTAACCATGCTAATCGAGCAATATAGCCAGAATGATATAATGACACATTATAAATTAACAGAAGAAGAGTATCAAAATTTTCTTGATAAAATTATGATTAGTTGTGGTTATGAGTACTACAATAAAAATAATAGAAATGAGGAATTTCATTTGGAATCAAGTGTGCTCGAAAAAGATCCGCAATTAATTGTCGATGACATAAAAGTAAGATTGGAGTGGATCGATATTAACAATGTAGTACCCAACTCCAAAAATCCAAGGAAAGATCAGACCAACAAAACAAAGGAAATGCAGGACATATTAATTTCTAAAGGATGGGAAGAAAGCATTATATGCTATAAACATGGCACATATTACATCATACTGTCCGGACATCGAAGATGGTATGCGGCAAAACAGATAGGCCAGAAAAAAGTCCCGGTTTGTATTGTAGAAGCTCCAAGTAATGATGCTGAGGAATTGCATCGTATTGGTTCGGTACAGGGTGGACAAGTTGATTGGACTCCATATGAAAACATGAAATATACTTACGATTTATGGGAAGCATCTGGACAACCCCCGTATTTAAATATTGGAAAAATATTAGGTATTGCTGAAACACAGGTAGCGGCTAGAGTTCGTGTCTATCAGTATTATCCTAGAAATGAGATTGAAGATAAACTAACTAACCGTATGTATTCTACTAATATGTTGGATGCAATACGTGCATGGATTAAGAGGCTAGTTAAAAATCAAACTGAAATAGTTGAGTCAATGGGTGAGCATTTAATTAGACAATATATGCTTAAAAAATATGAGAATAGATGTTTCAACAGCCAAATATCTAATGAAAAAGCTTTCGTTAAATCAGCATCCAATCAAGACATATTAGAGTTTCTTACTGATATGAACAGAGCCCTCCCAAATGGTCAAATGGAAATGGTGCGGGCTAATTCAAAGAGGTACAAGGATGGCTCGCAGATTTTAAGAGTTAATACAGTTTTACAGAATATAACTAAAATTGAATATCGAACTAAAAAAGATGCTAAGAAACTTTTTGCTGGACTAGAGAAACTATTAGCTCAGATTAATGTCAAAACTTCTGATTTAGAAAGTTATATTCAAGAAAATTTTGACCGAGAGCAGAAGGAGAATTAATATGGAGGAAATGAAGTTAGTTTGGGTAAACATAAACCATATAATCGCCAATCCACTGAATCCACGAACCAACCATTCAATAAAATCTGAAGAGATGCAAAGAATTATTAAAAATAAAGGATGGGAGACAGGTATAACTTGTTATGAGAAAGGTTCAAAATATGTGATTCTATCTGGACATCGAAGGTGGTATGCAGCAAAAAAACTAGCTATTCAATATTTGCCGATAGTATTGGTGAAAGCCCCCGAATCCAATGTAGAAGAATTGGAACGCCTGGGTTCTGTCCAAGGAGGAAAAGTTGACTGGAGCGTTTACGAGTGGGCAAAATACACTTATGAAATGTGGATTAAGTGGAATAAATGCTCATTTGAAGAATTGTCCCGAAAGATGGATGTGAAGGGTAAGCAGATTGCTATACGTGTGAAAGTATTCCAGTATTATCCACACACAGAAATTGAAGAGAAATTAACAAATGGCAAATACTCTATGTTGGTATTATACCGTTTAATTGGGTGGTTAGAAAAATTAACGAAATATAAGTCGGATTTGGTTGCAGAATATAAAATTGATTTGATTCGAACAACAATGTTGCGTAAAATTGAAAAGGGACTAGTCAGTGCTAAAGATATAAATAATGATGTTTTTATAAGAGCAACTAGTGATAACCAGATGAGAAATTTTCTTTTAGATTCTAAGAAGAAATTATCAGATGCTCTGCTTGAATTAAACGAAGATGTTATCAGAGATAATGTAAATAAAAGTCTGAAGGCGTACTTGGCACAGATAAATAGTGCGGTTCGTATTATTAATAAAATTAATGCAGGAACCCGAGATGCTGCAAAAGAAATACTTGGACATTTTGAAAGCCTTAAAAAAGAGATACTAAAAAAGCAGGATGATTTAAGAGGCTTTGTGAAGTGACAAGCTAGTCAGTTATATGAACGTTTGGTAAGCAAACAACAATATCACCATAAAACTTTTTCAATGCTCTGTTATTTAGCCCTTTTCTTTTTATAGCGTTTATGCTATATTTTATAGCATAAACGCTATATTCTTATCTGCTAAGTTAACAGGAGGACTTGTGTATAAAATTATTTTTTATGAGGATGATGACGGCAGATCGGATGTTTTAGATTGGATAAGAGATCTTAACAAACGTGCTATGAAGGGCGATAAGAGCTCACGAATTTTGTTAGAAAGAATTACTTATATGATGCGGCGGGCCGAAATGGACGGCACTCGAGCTGGAGAAAGATACTGCAAGCACATAAGGGAGAAAATTTGGGAGCTCCGTCCAGATGATCACAGAATCTTGTTCTTCGGATGGAAAGGTGATCAACTTGTATTGCTTTCACATTTTCATAAAAAACAAAACACAACACCTTCACGAGAAATTAAAAAGGCTGAAACGCGGATGAACGATTGGATTCAGCGCTTCGGAAAGTAGATGAGGAGAATAGATATGAAAACGTGGAATGAGTTCGAAAAAGAGATTTCTGCAATCAGTGAAATCGAAAAGGAGCACATCAAACAAACGGCACGGTTGGTTTCACAGATCGTGACACGTCGTCGAACACTTGGCTTATCACAAGCACAGGTCGCTGAGCGATCGGGTCTCACCCAATCTGCCATAGCGCGTCTTGAAAATGAAGCATCCGTTCCCAGGCTTGATACATTGGAAAAAGTTGCAATTGCCCTCGGTATGCGACTGGAGTTTGTGATGGAGAACGAAGAGG
>DASWUO010000224.1:0-2485 GCA_036401615.1 Bacilli bacterium
AAATTGGATTAACCGAGGGGTTCTGCAGTCCCAGCAACAAGCCGTTGGCTCCGGCATCTATCGCCAATTTCCTTGCACCGCTACGCTCATTATACAGATGGGGAAGCGATCCGAACATCGGGATATTTACGCGTAATCCCACAACGTGCGTCCGTTCGCCCAAAGTGCAGGTAACCAGTAAAAACCATTACCTGACAAAACGGGAAGCGGTTCGGTTGCTGGACGAACTGAAAAAGAGGAACGAGCGCGATTATTTAATCGGACTGATGCTCATATTAACGGGTTTACGGGTTTCCGAGCTGGTTGGCATCAGATGGGGGCATTTTCATACGGATCCGGCCGGCCTTTCGATCTGGTTGACGGTTGTTAAAGGGAAAGGAGACAAAGACCGCGAAGTCAAGGTACCTAAAAAGCTCTGGGACAAGCTGAAAAAGCACTTTCCCAATCAGGTATCTGCACAGCCTCTTTTTCCATTATCGGTACGGCAAATCGAGAGAATTATGCAAAAAACCCGGGAACAAAGCGGTTTAACCAAAGAACCTACGCCACACTGGCTCCGGCATACCAATGCTACTTTAGCCTTACTCCATGGAGCTTCCTTACAGCAGGTTCAGAATAATTTGGGACATGCCCATATGAACACTACTCAGCGTTATCTCCATACTATAGAGCAGATGAGTAAAGCGGCTCCGGATTACGTGGAAGATTGTTTTACCGATGTATTATAGGACATTGTAACTATAAATTAAGGAAATGGTTGCCAACTTAGTTACATTGAACTATAATTACATATATTCAAACGAATTGCTTTTTTCGATAAATTTCGTGCTAACAAGTCGAATAAACAACATTGTACGACTTACGACGCGGAGATGCACTATTTTTATATATGAACAAGAAAGAGCCCTGCTTCCTTTCTAAAATGTCCTTTACAACGGGTACATTTTATTTTGGAAACCAGCCTTTTATGGTTTTTCGCATTATCCTGTTTTCTTAAAACAAATAGCGCCCTCATATGTATATCGATCGTTACAATGCTTATATGCAATGCGGATGCTTCGGTATCTATTTACGAAAGCGGCTTCGAGCATCATGTAGCTTCTTCCATGTCCTCTGTCGCCGCTTCCATCGAAGAAGCATTAAGCAAATATATGGGTTGGAGTGTGTACCGCCATTAAGCTATTGATTCAAATCGGGACGTTTACCTGTCACAAGGTATACTACACTTTCGCCGATATTCGTAGCATGGTCGCCAATTCGTTCAATATATCTCCCTACAAATGATAACAACATACCCTGACTGATTGTTGCCGGGTTTTCCACCATAAAGGAATACAACTCCCTGATAATTTGGCTGTAGAGGTGGTCTACTTCATCGTCCATTTTGGCCATTTTGTAGGCAAGGTCAATGTTTTCGTCAATATAAGCTTGGATGCTGCCGGTGATCATTTGTTGAACCATTTCGGCCATTCTTGGGATATCAATAAGTGGTTTCATTAGCGGCTGTCCTTCAATTCTTATAACCACCTTGGCAATATCTACGGATAAATCGGCCATTCTCTCCAAGTCGCTGGCGATCTTAAATGCTACTAAGATTCTGCGCAAATCCTTGGCCACAGGCTGTTGGGTAGCTATTAATTTGGAACCTGCATGCACAATTTTTTCTTCAATTTGATTAATTTCAATGTCTTTCTCGATAATTTGTTTAGCTATTTCAACGTTTACCTTTTTCAGCGCATCAACGGAATGATACATCGCTCTTTCTACACGGTCTCCCATACCTACCAATAGATGATTTAACTCTTCCAACCCAAAATCAAACTCTTTTCTTGTAGCCATACACTGATTCCCCCAACCATTATTATTATTCTAAATATTAACCGAAACGTCCAGTAATGTAGTCTTCCGTCCTCTGCTCCCGGGGATTAGAGAATAATTGCTCGGTATCAGAGAATTCAACAATTTCCCCGTTCAGGAAGAAAGCCGTGTTGTTCGAAGTCCTAGCGGCTTGATGCATATTATGTGTGACCATCACAATCGTGTATTGTTGTTTTAATTCCTGAACCAACTCTTCTATCTTCAAGGTAGAGATGGGGTCTAACGCAGAGGTAGCTTCATCCATTAACAGAATGTCCGGATTTACGGCCAATGCCCGCGCTATACAAAGCCGCTGCTGCTGTCCGCCGGATAGGCTGAAGGCTGATCTTTTCAAGAAATCCTTCATTTCATCCCATAATACTGCAGAACGGAGGCTGCGCTCAACGATTTCGTCCAATTCCCTCTTGCTGGTAATGCCGTGGATTCGGGGACCATAAGCAATATTGTCGTAAACCGACTTAGGGAAAGGATTGGGCTGTTGAAAGACCATGCCTACCTTCTTTCTTAGGGTTTCAACATCCACTTCGCTGCTGTAAATCTCTACTCCAGCGATTTCACATTTTCCTTCAATCCGAACGTCGGGCACCATATCATTCATTCGGTTAAG
>DASWUO010000225.1:0-8368 GCA_036401615.1 Bacilli bacterium
TTCATCCATATCCGGTTTCCTTATCTCTTCTTCATTCCTGGCTTCATCAATGCTGCGGGGAACCGCTTGTGCCCTTCCTCCACAGCCGCAGTCGCGTTTATTATATTGTGAAAGAGAGTAAGAATAAGGAGTAAGGGCTGCATAGGGGTGAGCATACATTAAAGGGATTAAACATGGATTCATGCAATTGTACGGCGGAATCTTATTCCCTGAATACAAAGCCGCATTAGATGGCATCATGTTAGATGGTTCCATCGCTCCATAGGGTGGCATCATGTTAGGTTGTTCCATCGCTCCATAATTGGGCATCATATTAGCAGTCGACATAGAGTTCACGGATGGATTATAGGCATTCATGTTTTGGGGAAATTGTGTTTCGGGAATAGTGGGCATATCATAGAAGGAGCTTGCTTGAACCGCAGACACATTATCTTGTGCAAAAGCATCCTCCAACGACTCAGTCGATATTTGCCCGGGATTGTGAAAAACGGGAGCCGGATCAACAGTACCCTGATTCATGTCATGCCTTGGTATAAACACCTTTTCCCCGGTTAACAATGCATTTGGGTTCTTTAAATGTTTATTGGCTTGGATCAAATCTTGCAGGGAAACATTAAATTTTTTCGACAAGGCCCATAAGGAATCCCCTTGCACAACAATATGGGTATGGGCAATGTCTTGTTTCGAAGGAACATTAGGTTCAGTTGTAGACGGAACGATCACTTTCATGCCTACCTCAAGCTGATCCGGGTTTTCAATTTGCGGGTTCATGGTAATTAAATCTTTCAGACTAATAGCATACTTCTTGCTCAGTTCGTAAAGGGTATTCCCTTTCTTGACAATATGGATTTTCACGTGCAAAAACCTCCTCTATGGAATCCATACATTTTATGCAGCAAATAGGCTTTTGACCCTAAAAAATAAAAAATCCATCCGATATAGATAACAAATGGCAATTATAAATAATAGCATGGAGCAAACAGTTTATTTACCTGTTTAATCCATGCTATTTTGCAATATTAGGCAAAATTCAGGAACGAAATTACCATAATTCTTGTATTTTTTCTGTGGTTCAGTTAGTTATTGCAATGTTATGCTCTAATTGAGAATGATCGTTCCCCGCTATGGCATAACTTGCTTTATCCGCTTGATATTTGATTAAATGAATGATAATTATTGCACAATAAATCGTGAGTATGGCAATACTTCGCCATTAAATCCTCCGACCTTACTGTCCTGTGGTGCTCATATTAATTTGCATTCGAAGCATCTACACCTTAACTCCATCTTCCTTGACAATTCCACGGAATTCCTGCAGCAGATGGGTTGTAATAGGACCTGCTTTGCCTTCCCCAATGGTACGTCCATCCACTTCTCTTACTGCAATAACTTCAGCCGCCGTTCCGGTAAAGAACACTTCATCGGCCACATAAACATCATGCAAGGTAAAAGGCTCTTCTTTGACCTTGTACCCCACCCTATGGCAAATTTCCATAATAGCTGCACGGGTAATGCCTTCTAGAGCGCCTACATAACAAGGGGGCGTGAAGACAATCCCCTTCTTGATAAGGAATATATTGTCGCTCGAGCCTTCGGCCACATAACCGTGCGAATTCAGCATAATGGCTTCACCGACACCGGCAAGATTGGCTTGAATTTTGACTAAGATGTTATTTAAATAATTCAATGATTTAATCTTCGGGTTAAGCGCATCAGGGATGTTGCGCCTTGTAGATACCGATACGGTTTTCAAGCCGTTTCGGTAGTTTTCCTCCGAATAAATCGCCAATTGTTCAACGATGATGATCACATTGGCTTTGGGGGAGCGACGGGGATCCAAGCCCAAATCACCGGGTCCACGGGAAACAACAAGACGGATATAACCGTCAGAAAGTTCGTTTTTTCGTACGGTTTCAACCAATACCTTCTGCATCTCATCATAGGCTAACGGAATATCAAGCAGAATGGATTTCGCCGAATCATAAAGCCGATCCAAATGTTCTTTACATTTAAAGATATTGCCGCTGTAAATCCGAATTCCCTCAAATATGCCGTCGCCATAAAGGAATCCATGGTCGTATACTGAAACCTTCGCATTCTCTTTCGTAACATATTCACCATTTAAATAAATCCATTGAGCCATCTTTAACCTTACACCTCCGTAATTGATGTGGACCACAACTTTTTTTAGCCGGTTGGATCAACTTTCTCTTCATATGTATAACAAGGGTAGGAACCCAGAATGCGGACCTGGCAACCTATCGCTTCAATCTCAGAGATGGCTGCAGGCAGCAGTACCGAGTTCAAAGATGCCTCAATATCGATATAAAAATAATAATTACCCAGTTTTTTCTTAGTGGGACGCGATTCAATTTTGGATAAATTGATTCTGCGCCATTGAAAAGCTGATAGAACTTGATGAAGTGCGCCGGGGTAATCTTCCGGCAAAGTAACAAGAACAGTGGTTTTTCTCTTCCCGGTTTCCTTAAGTGCAGGGGGGTGATTCCCTATAAGGATGAAGCGGGTAAAATTGTTGTGATGATCGGTTATGTCCTCAGCCAAAAGCTCCAAACCGTATTTCTCCGCAGCCAGAGCATGGCCAATAGCCGCAATTCCGGGGTCTGCTTTCTGTTTTACTATACTAACCCCTTCAGCCGTGCTGCTAACATACTCAAATTCTACGTTGGGCAGATGTTCCTTAAGGAAATGCCTGCACTGGGCAATGGCCACGTTGATGGAAACGATTTTATGGATATGGGAAAATTTCTCGTCACTGTCATGAGTCCATTCATTCAAACCCGTCGGATTCTGAAAACCAATTAAATTCTGGACAGAGGGATAAATCCATTCCGCTTGTATGGGCAGATCGACCTCATGAACCAACAAATCCAAATGCAAGCTGACGGAACCGTCAATGGTGTTCTCAATGGGAATCACACTTAAGTCTGTTTCCCCGGAAGCCGTAGCCGCAAAAACATCATTAATCAAACGGTAAGATATAAACTCATGCGGTTCTCCGGCAAAAAAATAACGGGTGGACATTTCAGACACGGTGCCCTCCGGCCCCAGAAAAGCAATTCGTTTCATGCCCGAATTTCTCCTTTGATGTTTTCAGCTAATGTACTATTTCTATCGTAATGTGTCAATAGCTGCACACCTTCAGAGCACGGTTTTAACCACAGGGTATGGGCTTTAATGTTTTCTTTCAACAAAGTGTCGATCAAGAACGTTTCAAGCATAGCTTTACGGTCGCTTTCTACATCTACCAAAGCTAATAACGTCGGGCCGGCTCCGCTTAAGGCCACTCCTAAAGCGCCGTGATGTTCAGCTTCAAGAAGAATCCGGCTCATTCCGGGGATTAAAGAGGCCCGGTAAGGTTGATGGAGTCTGTCCTTCATGGCGTGCTTGATCATAGTCAAGTTCCCTGTGCTCAAGGCAGCCACCAAAAGTGAAGAATGCCCCACATTGAAAACAGCATCTTCCATCGAAACTTGCCTGGGCAAAGCAATCCGTGCCTTCTCAGTGGATAGATGGAAATCTGGAACAGCGACAAGGATTTCCAACCTGGGATCCGGCTCCATGCGAACATATTCGGCACGGTTCCCGTCCCAGAAAGCGGCTATTAAACCGCCAAAAAGGGAAGCTCCTACATTATCGGGATGATTTTCTAATCTTGATGCCATCTGAAAGAGTTTGTCCTGAGTCAATGCATTGCCGATAAGAGCATTAGCTGCTGCCATTCCCCCAATGATAGCGGAAGCACTGCTTCCCAAACCGCGGGTCAGAGGAATATCGCTGTACATGAAGATCTCCAAATCGGGATGGTGCACCCCAGCTTCATTGAAAACCTGCTGTGCCACCTTATAGACCAGATTGGACTTCGTATTGGAGATTCCCGCCATCTGCTCTCCAATGAGGTTAATCTTCGTTTCTTCTGAAAATTTCATTTCAATCCAAGCATATAAATTTAATGCTAAGCCAAGGGAGTCAAACCCAGGTCCCAAGTTGGCTGTACTCGCCGGGATTTTCACACACACCTGTGGGCTGCTCATTTACCGGGTACCCCAATAGGTTGTGATGAGCTGGAAACTGCACGGTCAGTTAACTTACTAATGGCTTCCATGACGGCTTGTTCCGAGTCTTCAACGACTAATGGATCTGCATTGACCGTTTTAATGGCTACATTCGGATCTTTCAAGCCGTGGCCGGTCAGAACACAAACCACCTTCTCCCCGCCGGAGAAGTAGCCTTGGCTTTTCAGTTTAAAGACCCCAGCTATAGAAGCAGCAGAAGCCGGTTCTGCAAACACCCCTTCTCTGGCCGCAATCATTCTATAAGCATATAAAATTTCATCATCCGTTACATAATTAATTTGGCCGCCTGATTCTACTGAAGCATTAACAGCACTTTCCCAACTGGCGGGATTCCCTATACGTATGGCGGTGGCAATCGTTTCCGGGTTCTTGATCGGTGATCCTTTGACAATAGCCATAGCACCCTCTGCTTCAAAACCAATCATCTTGGGCAATGATTTTATTTTACCTGAAGCATAGTACTCCTTAAAGCCTTTCCAATAGGCTGTGATATTTCCAGCGTTCCCTACGGGAATAGCTAAATAATCCGGTGCGCTGCCAAGCTGCTCACAGACCTCAAAGGCAGCCGTTTTCTGGCCTTCTATACGGTAAGGATTTACGGAATTGACAAGGGTGATTGGGTGTTTTGCCGTAATCTCCCGGACAATCTCCAGAGCCCGGTCAAAATTCCCCTCAATGGCAATTACTTTAGCTCCATAGATAATAGCTTGAGCGAGCTTCCCCAGAGCAATATTGTTGTTGGGGATAATTACAATGCATCCCATATCTCCGCGGGCGGCATAAGCAGCTGCGGCTGCAGAAGTGTTGCCGGTGGAAGCGCACATTACCGTGGTACTGCCCTCCTCCATAGCTTTGGCTACGGCCATGACCATGCCCCGGTCTTTAAAGGACCCCGTAGGATTCAATCCTTCATATTTAAAATAGATATCAAGATTCATTTCCTCAGACAGCTTCTCCGCTCTAATAAGGGGGGTGTTCCCCTCGTGTAAAGTAAGCATTGGTGTTTTCTCCGTTACAGGAAGATATTGCTTATAAGTTTGTAAAAGTCCTTGATATCTCATGATTTAGGTCTCCTTAGGCTATATTTCCAATCTTTAAGCTAACCTTCAACACGGTAAATGCTTTTGATTTGTTGGATAACATCCAATCCGTTAAAGTGTTCAATCACCTTGTTCATATTCGCTTTCTTGGCGTCATGGGTAATAATAATGATCTCGGCTTTGGGATTATTCTCATTAGGCTGCTGCAAAACCGACTCCAAGCTAACTTCATGCTCAGCAAACACTTGTGTAATTTTCGCTAAAACACCAGCTTTGTCATCTACATGCAAGAGGATAAAATATTTTTCAGAAATTTGCTCAGAGGTCTTCAGCTTTTTCTGCTTGTATGAACTCATCGCCCTTCGGCCGCTCACACCAAGCTTTAAATTTTTAATAACAGCGACTAAATCAGCGACTATAGAGGTGGCCGTGGGCATAGCCCCCGCGCCTGGACCATAAAACATGGTTTCGCCAACGGCTTCCCCGTATACATAAACCGCATTGTAAACACCATTGACTGAAGCCAAAGGATGGGATTTCTTAACCATCGTCGGTTGCACGCTAAGACTGATCAAATCATCCTGGCGTTCCGCGATTCCCAATAATTTTACCTCGTAACCAAGTCTCTTGCCATATAAAATATCTTCCTTGGTGATCTCCGTGATCCCCTTAATTTCCACATCTTCAAAGGCAATGTTTGTATGAAACCCCAAGGTGCCCAGAATCGTCATCTTATAGGCTGCATCCATTCCTCCAACATCAGAAGTTGGGTCGGTTTCAGCATAACCGAGCTCTTGGGCTTCTTTCAACACATCTTCATAAGAAGCGCCTTCCTGACTCATTTTAGATAAAATATAATTGGTTGTCCCGTTCACGATCCCCATAATTTTGGTAATTCGATCCGAAGAAAATCCTTCAACTAATGTGCGTAGAATAGGAACCCCGCCCGCAACGCTGGCTTCATATAGAACATCACAGCCTTTCTCAGCTGCCTTTGCCAGTATTTCCGCCCCATGCTGTGCCATTAAATCCTTATTCGCTGTAACAATATGTTTTCCTCTATCGAGGCAGGCCAGAATGTATGTTTTGGCAAGCTCAATGCCGCCCATCACTTCAACAACCACATCAATATCCGGATTATCGATAATCTCCCAAGGATCCTCCGTCAATCTGTAATCTTCAACCTTAATGTTTCTTGATTTACCGAGATTCTTTACTAAAATTTTCTCTATCTGGATAGGGCAGCCCACCTGCATTAACAAATCATCCTGGTGCCCTTCTACAATGCGGACTACACCCGTTCCTACGGTTCCTAAACCCAACATCCCTATCTTGACCGGTTTCATTCTTTAATCCTCCCATGCATAAACTGATTCTCTATCCTTGACCGATAATCCCGGCTCGGCTTACTCCGTCCATTAAGCGCAAATTCTCCATCATCTGGGGCATTTGGTCTCCCATCATGGAAGTTTCGACAGAAATGACCACATTGGCTAATCCCTGCAATGGGATTGTTTGATTGATCGTCAACACATTCCCTTCAAATCCGGCTACCAGGGCCAAAACCTTGGATAATATTCCTGAACGGTGCTGCAGGTCCATTGAGATAGTGACCATTCTTTCCCGCTCAAATTGGCTAAGGGGATAGACACCGTCTTTGTACTTATAGAAAGCGCTTCGGCTTAAACCAACCCGATCTACGGCTTCATGGATGGTCTTTACTTCACCTAATGAAAGCAGTTGCTTGGCTTGCAAAGTTTTCATAACAGCCTCAGGTAAGATGTCTTCCCGAACCAGAAAAAACTGCAATGTTGCATTGTCTTTATCTTCAGTTGTCATGATCTTTCTGTCATACACGCCATCATTCGTCCTCCCAGAAAAGACTATTGTCTTCATATAGTGGACATTATACCGAAATCAATCAAAAAAAGCAATAGACAAACAATCGCCGACCATATAATCTGCTTGTTAGATTTTTTCCTTATTCTTTTTCATCAAATTCAAACTCATAATCGCCTATTCGAATCATCTGTCCGTGTACAGCGCCTAATTTACGCAATTCTTCATCGACACCCATCTTGCGAATAATTCTTGAGAACCTTAACACAGCTTCCCGTGAACTGAAGTTTGTACGTTTGATCAACTTTTCTATACTTGGGCTTTCCACTACAAAACCTTCATTTTCTTTACTAACCGTAAATTCACCTTCATCCCGCTTGTTCAAACGGTAGGTAATCCGCTCCGTTCCTTCCGCCGCCTCTTCTGCAACCGGGACTGTAGTGATACTTGCCAGAATATCCGCTACCTTGTACAGTACTTCCTGTATTCCTTGTTTAGTAACGGCCGAGATTGGAAATATACTTAACTGTTGCTGCTTATCCATTAGAATTTCTCTAAACCTCCGCAAGTTCTCTGCTGATTCCGGCAAATCCATCTTATTTGCTACGATGACTTGATGGCGTTCAGCCAATAAAGGATTAAACAGGAAAAGCTCTTCATTTATCTTAATCCAGTCTTCATAAGGGTCTCTGCCCTCAAGACCAGACATATCGATAACGTGAACAATGACCCGCGTGCGTTCCACATGACGGAGAAATTCATGTCCCAAGCCAATGCCTTCATGCGCTCCTTCGATCAACCCCGGAAGATCAGCCATAACAAAGCTTCGTCCGTCCCCGACATCTACAACCCCGAGATTAGGGCTTAGTGTTGTGAAATGGTAATCGGCAATCTTGGGGGTTGCCGCAGACACAATAGACAGTAAAGTTGATTTTCCTACACTGGGATAACCTACTAATCCAACATCTGCGATCACTTTTAATTCCAAGTAAATCCATCGTTCTTGCCCTTCTTCCCCATTCTCGGCAATTTCGGGAGCAGGGTTTTTCGGTGTCGCAAATCTGGCATTGCCCCGCCCGCCCCTGCCACCCTGGGCAACAATAACCTCTTGGCCATTCTTGGTCATGTCAGCAATCACTTCATGAGTATTATCATCATAAATTATCGTGCCTGGGGGAATCTTAACCACCATGTGGTCTGCATTAGCTCCGTGCATGGTCTTATTCTTGCCCCGAATGCCCTTATCTGCTTTGAAATGCTTCTGGTACCGGAAGTCCATCAAGGTGCTCATTCCGGAATCCACCTTAAAGATTACATTGCCGCCTCTGCCGCCATCCCCGCCTGCGGGACCTCCCTCAGCTACATACTTCTCCCTGCGAAAGGCAACAATCCCAT
>DASWUO010000226.1:0-5455 GCA_036401615.1 Bacilli bacterium
GTGACAAACAGCCGAAGCGCATGAATGGCGGGATCAGCCTGAGTGATTACCCGTCTGACTTCTGTGGCTTGTCCGCGGGCCAAGCCGCTGCGATTACTAGTGCCAGTGATACTTAAAGCCAGACTGTTACTTGGGTTTAACATGGTGTAAGAAATTTGTTCTTTGGCTACTCTCACATTGGAAGTAAAGTTAGGTCCAGCGGACAGCCATTTGCGCTGATTATTAACCAGAGTGCCTCCTACAGGAAAATTTCCTCCATCGCCAGGCCAACGCATATGTTCGAAAGCGCTTTCGCCAAAATTAATCATCGGTGTTCCTTGTTCACTGATGGAAGTATCTGTTTTATAAGTTCGGTCAAGTTTAAATTTCACATTGCTGTCGGTCACTGTAAACGTCCATGTTTCATCGGCAACAGATGTCGATAAGGTAGCTGTCACAACATTAGTTGTTCCATTTACCGTCACCGCAGGCGAGGCAATGGATTGGGTAGTTACCCACGCGCCATTATAAATCGCAGAATAAATACCTGAATTCGCACTCGTGTCCAAGGTTTGTTTACCGTCAACGACAAGTGATGAAATCAACGCCTGACCATTATATTTAAACACCATGGTATATCGGCTTCCGTTCATCGTGACAATTTTATTAGTCGTGTCATGGGATATTGTAGCTGCTTCCGCAACTTGGGATATACGTGGAACCAAGAATAATAAGGAAATCGAAATCATTATAAAAGCAAATGCCGTAAACTTTTTCATGTTAATTCCTCCTCGAGATTTGTTTTTCACTTCAGAATGTATATACTATTTGTTTATTGTCACCTGATTTTAGACATCTTCCCCGCCCCCTTTTTTAATATGTAATCGTTTTCATTATCATGCTGATGTATTATGAATCGTTTCAAAAGATACTCAACAAGCTATCTCTAATAACTATACGCCCTATTCACTCCTTATACACGCTCATACCATGGCTATTATCTATCAATCTATGTCTTTTTTTTGCTGGGAATTTCGATAGATTAAGGGTTGCACTCCTACCGCATTTTGAAACATTCTACTGAAATTGTTTTCATATTCGTAACCCAGCACATGGGCAATTTCAGTGACTGTCATTTCCGAATTCTCCAACCACTTTTTGGCTTGGTTTATCTTAATTGATCTAATATACAGTGAAGGAGAACTCCCTGTAGTTTCCTTCACAATCCGGTTTAATTGTTCCGTACTGTAACCAAACTGCTTGGCAACATCGGTAACTGTTAAAGAAACATGCAGATGATCAACAATAAAACGGTGAATATCTTTAACAATCCGTTCATTCCGATAAATATTCATCTTCTTATCCTCCTACACAGAAGATGCCTTGCATTGCACAAATACTCTTCTCAAAGCCTCTAGGTATAAAGTGCCGTATCTTTCATCCGGCAACAGATAACTGCCCTCCGTCCATTCATTCCAAGCATTGATATATATCACTTTATGCTCCGCTGGTTGATCCAAGACGAAATCCCGAGCCATGAGAGCCGCCCTCTCGAAATTCTCCGGGGTATTATTCTCGATCACCGGGTACCATGGATATCCGCTCATCTTCCCCGCTTCCGGAAACTGTTCTCCCCGCGGAGAGGAGTCCCACCCTTGGGTTAATATCGGGTAATACGGAATGGACAGTTTCTTGCCCATCTTCTCCCAATGCGCCTTGGCCCGGTCTAAACTCAATGTGAAATCCTGCTGTTTCGGCGACCGCGGATCAAACACATTCTGCGGATCACTGATATTCTTGCCATAAGTCTCATCCCAGATCGTCTGGTAATGTGTTGCGCTCATAATCCCTAATTCGTTCAGATGTTCTTCCACATCATGGTAGAAGCCCATGACGTTTAAGTGTAGATCAGGGAGGCCCTGCCGGCTTAAATGTTGGTGGAATCGGTCGAACAACCGCTTTGCCCCCTCCACCCCGATTTGACTCACCATATGATTTAAATGAAAGATAGAAACGACCGGTTTTCCATCGATTTTCCAAATGCTAGGGTGAGAGAAATAGTTCTCAATACAATAGAGAATCATGTCGTCCATTGCTTTACTATCATACTCGCTGGATAATAAAATCTTCTTTTCTTTCGTCCTCGGCATTGGGAAAATATGCTCCCAATGATGGTTAGCCCACATGATCCCGAATTTCATGCGATGATGATTTGAGGCCTTCAACAACCCCTCCTCTAGAGGCCTTTGCAAGTAAGGTGAATTTTCATACCAATACCAGTCTACATGGAATACGTTGACTCCGTGGTCGGCCGCTAAATCAATTTGTTTTTCCGCATATTCAAGCGATGCTTCATCGAAATATCCCCAGGAGGGAATACGCGGTTGGTAATGACCGGGATATAAAGGTTTGGCATTCTTGAGAAGCTCCCACTCCGTCCAACCCTTTCCATGCAATTTCTCGTTTTTGGGATCAATATGCCAACTTGGAAAATAAATGGCTGCCACATCGATATGTTGATTATTCTGATTATCCATTAGGTGTCTCTCCTGTAATGTCTCTTTTATTTGGCGTTTATTTTACGGCGCCAGCCGTTAAGCCTTCCTTGAAAACCTTCTGAAATACAATATAGAGAATCAGTAAAGGCAATTGAATAATGACTAACGCGGCAAACATGCCGGGAAGATCGGTATAAAAATCAACTTGGAACTTGATGGGGATCGTAGTTACCATCTGCATGGATTCTTTACGCATAAACAGCATGGCAAATAAAAATTCGTTCCAACTTCCCAGAAAGGTAAACACAGACACAATCACGACCACAGGTTTAGAAAGCGGTGCATAAATTTTCAGAAACGCCTGAAATACGGTACAGCCATCGACTACGCTGGCTTCCAACAGTTCCTTGGGAAGTTGATCCAGAAAACCTTTCATCAGAATTAGAGCAAAGGGAGCCATAAGCGCTGTATAGGGAAAAATTAACGATTCGTATTGATTGAACCATCCCAGCTGTTTAATAATTTGCACCACCGGTACAGCAATCGCGATTCCCGGGATCATCAGGGCCATCAGCATAATTAAATACAAACTATTTTTAAAGGGAAACCTCATTTTTGAAAAGGCAAAGGCAGCAGGCAAGGCAACAACACAAACCAATAGGACAGTGAATAGAGTAACCACCGTACTGTTCCATAAATTTCTCTCCAAATGGACTTTAGTCAGCGCGTTCCAGTAATTGCCGAAGCCCCGATATTCAAAGGATGTACTCAGCAAGTAGTAAAGCGGTATAGCAAATAAAATCACGATGATAAGTAAAGTCATATGACGATACATTTCCACTCGTTTATTCAACATCTCTCAAGCTCCTCCACGCTTCCTATGAATGTGTATTGCGGGATAAGCGCAATTGGATCATGGTAATGAGGATGGCAATCATAATGATCACACCGGCAATCGCCGAAGCGAATCCCTGTTCATACGTATTGAACGCTTTATTAAACATGTACGTTGAGGGCATTTCCGTGGCATGCGCCGGTCCTCCGCGGGTCAACAGATAAACAATGTCGAATATCTTTAGAGCGCTGATTGCCCCGATAATGCTTAAGGAGTAATGGGTATCCCGAAGCATGGGCCAAACCACGCGGTAAATGGTTTGCCATTTATTGGCGCCATCGATGCGGGAAGCTTCGAGAACTTCATGTGAAAAGGAGGTTAGCGCCGAAACATAGACCGACATGCTGAATCCGGTTCCCATCCATACGACCACCCCGATGACCGTATAAAGGGCAATGTCTGGGTTCGCCATCCAACTAAGGGCCAAATCACTTAAGCCAATGCTTCGCAGTGTTATATTGATTAACCCGTCATTATAGGCAAGAATATGATTAAACACATAAGACACAACAACCGGGGTAGTAATGACAGGAATGAAGATCAATGTCTTATATAAGGTAAATAATCCAGAGCCTTTTCTCATCATATAGGCAAGGAGAAAACCCAACATCATCTGTATACTTATAACCAACACGGCAAAAATGATAAAATTACTCAATGACTTGAAGAAAAGCGGATCTTTCAGCATAGCCATATAATTGTTTAATCCGATAAACGTCATGGCATCATCTATACCGTTCCATTCGTACAAACTTATCTTGAAGGTATAAATGAGAGGGTATAAGAGAAAGATTAGACACAGCATAAAGATAGGCGCGATATAAAGAAAAGCGGAATATTGGGTCTTGTTCATCTAACTCCACTCCTTATTAGGCAAGCAAGGGAGAAACACAACAAGGGGATGGGAAACTGCCCCCTTGTCCTTAAATCCTGTTCCTCAATCGATTAGTTTCCTGCATCAATGACGGCTTGGACTTCTTTGGCAGCATCCGCGCTGGTCATTTGGCCATAAGCTACTTTCGTCAATACATCATACATTTTTTCTGCAACTTTGGCATTGTCGATTCCTCTGTGAACCGGAGCCGTTTGCTGAACAATTTGCCCGATCTGTTCCCGGTTTTGCGCTGCATTTGGGCTAAGCTGCACGGTCAAATCCATTTTCTGAGTGAAAGGAGGCGTGAATAGGAAATGGTCAAGCAATACTTGAAATCCCTTTTCGTAGGACATGAACTTTACCAGTTCCCATGCCGCTTCCTTGTGCTTACTGTTCTTGTTAATGGTAGTTCCGCCAACGGTACTTAAGGTAGGTGCCAATTTCCCGTCTCCATTAAGGTCAGGGAAGGGCATAACACCCCATTCAACCGCATCCACCTTCGCTTTTAAATCCACATTGCCGAAAATATCCAAGTTCCATGCCCCATTGCTTTCCATGGCACCCTTCTGCTGATCCACAAAAGCATTATAGACATCCATATATTGCGTCATGCTGAAGGCATCGTCTTGGAATATTTTATCATCAAACATCTGTTTCCACGTATCAAATGCTTTTATAATTTCGGGATCGGTAAACGGAATTTTCTTGGCATAGGCGTCATACTGCTTACCAGGCGCGACATCGTTAAGAATCGCTTGAAACGTGTCAATCACAATCCAAGAATCTTTGGCACCCAGCAGAAGCGGCTGCATCCCATTGGTCCGCAGTGTATCGGAAGCAGATTTCAATTCGGCATAGGTTTTCGGTTCTTTAATTCCGTATTTGTCGAATACCGTTTTATTGTACCAGATAAGTCCGCCCGGTGTTATGCCTTGAGGCAGTCCCATCGTCTTGCCATCCAGAGTCACATCGGCTAAAGGACTTGCAAGGAAATTGCTCTTCCAATCCGCTCCCCACTCTTTTAAAGCAAACTCGTCCATCGGTTCCATTTGGCTTTTTAGAGCAGATAACGATGTAGGGGAGTCGAATTGGAATACATCCGGTCCCTCTCCCGTCGCGAATCCGGTTTTAATTGCCGTTAGAAACTCTGTGAAATTCGCATGAAGCAGCACTTCTACAGTAATTTCAGGATGTACTTTTTTAAATTCC
>DASWUO010000227.1:0-1911 GCA_036401615.1 Bacilli bacterium
CAGGGATCGAACTACCACTATTAAATAATAATTTCTTTTACTTTGAAAAACCCGCTAGCCCGTAAATTACGGGACAGCGGGTTCTTATCATAGCGGATACCGTTTATTTTTTTAAATTTTGCAGGATAGGTTTATTGGGTAAGTAGTGCATGGCTCTGATAAACCGGATGGTTTTGGTTTTGGCCCGCATGACAATAGAATCGGTTTCGGCGCGTTGGTCCGGGAAGTAGCGGACACCCCCCAGAAATTCACCCGGGGTAACGCCGGTTGCCGCAAAAATGACATCTTCATTCCCCACCATATCCGTCATCGTTAATACTTTGTATGGATCTTTAATACCCATCTGAATACAGCGCTGGTACTCCGCATCGCCTGAGGGCATCAGCTTAGCCTGCAATTCTCCCCCCAAGCATTTAAGCGCAGCGGCAGCCAGCACTCCCTCCGGCGCACCTCCCGAGCCTACATACAGATCGATTCCCGCTTCGGGAAACGCAGGGGCTATAGCTCCGGCCACATCGCCATCGCTAAGAAATTTAATGCGCACGCCCACTTTACGCAAGGTAGCGATAAGCTCCTCATGCCTTTGCCGATCAAGGATCATTACCGTAATGTCGGACATATTCTTCTTAAGATGTTTGGCCGCCTTGATTAAGGTAGTCTCCATTGGATCATTAATGCTCAACTTACCTGCAAGCAAAGGCCCTACCGCTAATTTCTCCATATACATATCCGGTGCATGAAGCAAATTTCCTTTGCCCGCGATAGCGATAACCGATAGAGCATTATTTAGGCCCTTGGCCACAATTTCTGTTCCCTCGAGAGGGTCCACAGCAACATCCACTTCCGGGCCTTGCATACTGCCAACCCGTTCTCCTATGTAAAGCATCGGAGCTTCATCCATCTCCCCTTCCCCAATGACAACCGTCCCTCGAATGGAAACCGAGTCAAACATAGCTCTCATAGCCGAAGTTGCCGCTCCATCTGCACTGATTTTATCTCCTCGGCCCATCCAGGGTGCAGAGGCCAATGCGGCCAATTCCGTAACCCGTACAATTTCCATTGCCAATTCGCGTTCCATTGTATGATTCCCCTCTCACATATATCCCATAATAATACCCGCGGTTTCTTCAATTGCTTTGTCGGTGACGTTGATCACCGTGCAGCCTACATTCTTCATCAGCGCGTGGGCATACTCCAATTCTTCAATAATTCTCTCTAAAGTTGCGTACTTGGAGCCATAAGGAAGGCCTACCGCTTTAAGCCGTTCCGTTCTTATTTTCAAAATATGTTCTGCATTCATGGTCAACCCGATAATACGGCTGCTTGGCACCAAATATAATTCGGCAGGAGGCTTCACCTCCGGCATTAAGGGCAGGTTGGCTACCTTGAATCCTTTGTGGGCCAGAAAGATGCTGAGCGGGGTTTTCGAAGTCCGGGAAACGCCTATAAGCACGACTTGGGCCTGGAGCAGCCCTCTGGCATCGCGTCCATCGTCAAATTTAACGGCAAATTCAATCGCTTCCACCCGGCGAAAATAATCTTCATCCATCTCATGCAGCAGTCCAGGCTTACGCTTGGGCGAATCATGGAAGGTATCAATAAAAGCCTGCATCATGGGCCCCATTATATCTACAGCCCGTACACTAAGGCGGATGGCTTCTTCCTTCATGACTTCCCGCAGCTCGGGTTGAACTAAAGTATAGGCTACATAACCGCCGCTTATCGAAGCTTGTTCCACGATGCCGCGAATTTCTTCCTCATGCTTGATATGCCCAATGCGTTTAATCGAGACTTCGTGAGTGTCAAACTGCCTCATGGTAGCTCTTGCTACAGCTTCCGCAGTTTCCCCTACGGAATCGGAACATACATAAATGGTATACTTGTGTTTTTCAATCAACTCCACAACCCCTT
>DASWUO010000228.1:0-6064 GCA_036401615.1 Bacilli bacterium
ATTAATCGAACCGAATTCATAGTTAAACAGATTGTAGGCCATGGTCCCAACGATGACCCAAGAAATAAAAAATGGCAGCAGCAGTGTGGTTTGGATCACCTTCTTGGCAAAGCTGCCTCCCAGCTCGGAAATAATGATCGCAACAAGGATCTGAAGAATCACGGCTGTGATAATAAAAGCCATATTGTATAAAACGGTGTTTTTCGTGATCAACCAAGCTTTACCTGAAATAAAGAAGAACTCGAAATTTTTAAGGCCTATCCAATCGCTGAAAAAAAGACCCTTATCGTAACGGAATTGTTTAAAGGCTACAACCATCCCGGCCATGGGCAGGTAGGAAAGAACGAAAAAAAACACAACAGCGGGCATTAACATAAAATATAGCACTTTGTTTTTGGTTAATTCATAGAAAAAGGTGTCTCTTTTCATTTATCTTTTCATCCTTTCTACAATAATTATAAAAGCGTTTTCAAAGGATGAATAGACTGAAATAACAACGAAAGGATAAAAATCCAACGTACTTTTCATTACCGGTAAGGCGGGGGTTGCATAAACAAATGAAGACCATTATGATTACTTTTATAGAGCGTTAGGAGGGCTGCGGATGCTTAAAGCCATCGTTGTGGATGATGAAAAAATGACCAGAGAGACCCTCTTTAACAATATACCTTGGGAACTGCTGGGGTTTACTGTCGTGGAACAAGCGCAGAATGGCATACAAGCCTTGGAGCTTGCCCGGCAAATCGTGCCCGATGTGGTTTTATGTGATATCCGCATGCCTAAAATGAATGGAATTGAATTAGGAAAAGAGCTGCGAAACCTGTATCCCGATTGTAAACTGATTTTTTTAAGCGCTTACTCTGACAAGGACTATTTAAAATCCGCCATCAAACTAAGTGCCGTAGATTACATTGAGAAACCTTTGATTTTGCCGGATATCATCGAATTAATTAGTACGACCGCCTTCTCCTGCTTTGAAGAAAAAAAGAGAAGCAAGGAAAGTTCCTCTCTGGTCAAACAAAAATTAGCGGTTGATCTCTGCAACCCTCATTTTGACGCAATTCTAATAGAAAACAAATTACCCTTTCCAATGAAGGGGGAATACAGGACTGCTATTATTAAATTCAATTTTCAAACCAACAATAAAGCAGATCTGGAAAGCCGCATGAATGACTTTGGCTTGAAAGTTTTGGCCGGTCTTTATGGGCATGACCAGATCATCCTGCATTTCTTTATAGAAGATTCGAAGATGGAAGAGACTATATTTTTAGCGCTTGAAAATTTCATTCAATCTTCCCGGTTAACTGATACAAAGGTATTCATTTCTCTCGGACCGAAGGTTCCAGGATTAGACAGGATTTATTCCTCCTATGATACAGCATCAGCTTTATTAGGCAGGCTGTTTTTCAGTGATTATTACCAAATGGTATGGGAATTAGACCCGCCAGGCGATACTTACCTGTTCGAGGAAAACATTTCCGACAAGTTTTATCATCTTTTGAAAGAAAATAAACGGGAATACCTTTTTGCTCAAATCGACACCATGATGAACGATATTAGAAAATGCAGCAGATCACCGGCCAATTATATCAAAAATGGTTTCTTTTCTATTTTTTTAAAAATGAATCGATTTCTCGAAGAGCAGCATCTGTCGACGGATGAATTTATGGAAGAATCCTTAAATGAAAAGAAATTTATTTGGGAAGTGATTTCTTCTTTCTCAACACTTGTGGAGATGGAGCACTACTTAAAGCAACATACACAAATAATCTTCGATCAATTGAACAACGAAGCTAATCAACATGATGCTGCCCACGGGATTAAAAAATACATCCAGGAGCATTTTCAGGATATCAATTTATCCATTAACTCCATCGCCCAACGTTTCTTCTTATCCTCCAACTATGCCTCCTTTATTTTTAAAAGAGAGAACCATATGACGATTAATCAATATATCACTGCTGTAAGAATGGATAAAGCGAAATCATTATTAGTCAACAAAAAAAATACGTTAATTGATATCGCTGCAATGGTCGGGTACTCGGATTCGAAATATTTTGCCAGAGTCTTTAAGAAAGAAACAGGCATGACCACTTCCGAATACAGGGAGGGATTTATGAGATGAAGTATATCATGAGACCGGTGGTTCAATGGTTTCGGAATTTAAAACTGAAGCAGAAGCTGTTTCTCTCCTATGTCGTTTTAATTATTTTACCCTTAAGCGTATACACCTACTTTTCGTATGTGCAAATAGCCAATCTGGTTAAACAGCAAACGATAGTTTCCGCCAATCAAATATTCGGGGAGGCTGCCGCCTCTATCTCCAAGAAAATCCATGGTTTGGTCAAAACCCTGGATTTCGTTTCAGTGGACAGTAATATCAATGACGTCATTATACGGGATATGGAAAACTATGATATTAATAAACAAATATTTGACTACAATAAGTTACAGGGTTTTCTATTTAATTTAGAGCGAAATAATGATTTGTACCATATCAGGCTTTATTTCGATAACGAAGCGATTTACACCCACGAGAAACTAAACATCTTTACCTTGGATGAAATAAAACCAACATCATGGTATAAGGAACTTGCCGCATCAAATTCCACAACGATATGGTTCAAGCCCCCGCCGACAGAACAAAGAGCGGATTCCCATGAAACCCGCTTGGTCTCCGCTGCACGTTTTATCTGGAATCTGAAAGGCCTTTCCCAAAAGGCCGGCATTTCCCGGGTCGACATTTCCGAGAGCTCATTGCAAACGATCCTCTCCAAAGCCAAGATCACAGACCACAGTTCTGTATACCTCCAGAACAGCCAAGGGGAAATCATGGCAAGTTCGCAACTGGCGAAGGATGTGCCAACAACCATAAATCCGAAGCTGCTTTCCACACTTCCGGAGTTAGAATGGACTACTGCAAGATTCAACAACCGTGAAATGATGGTGAACTACCAGAGAATAGAGAATACAGATTGGAACCTGGTGTCCATCATCCCGTTAAATGAAGTGTTTGCTGCTATTACAGAAAAAAGAAATCAATTGTTCCTGTTCATGTTTATCATTGCCACATTCGCCTATTTCTTGGCCTATTATATCTCAGATTTCAGCACCAAGAGTATAAATCAGCTCATTCGGCGTATGCGCAAGGTGCAAACCGGCGACCTTGACGCCATTATTTCCAAATACGGGAAAGATGAGATTGGCGATTTGGTGGAAAGCTTTAATTTCATGCTTCAGAAAATAACGGTTCTGATAGAGGAGCAGTTCCAATCGGGAAAAGCTTTGAAGCAAGCGGAATTAAAGACCCTGCAGGCACAAATTAACCCGCATTTTCTTTATAATTCATTGGATGTCATCAATTGTATTGCGATCAACCGGAAGATGCCGGATATCTCGCAAATGGTCATTGCCCTTACTAACTTTTATAAGCTGGGATTAAATAAAGGCAAAGAAATTGTCACCATTCAAGATGAAATCGAACATGTTCAAGTCTATGTGGAAATACAAAATATTCGTTTTGAGAATAGCATTCACTTGGTGATAGATCTTCCTGACGAGATGTGCGAATATCCGATTCTGAAAATTTCCCTGCAGCCCCTTGTGGAGAATGCTATTCTTCACGGGATATTTGAGAAGCCGGAACAAACTGGAACGATCACCATTTCCGGGCATTTGGCTGACGATTGCATTATTTTGTTTATTGCAGATGACGGAGTCGGTATTCCCCAGGAAGTCTTAGACCGTTTATTTGAGCCGGATCTCTCTGAAAGCAAACATGGATTTGGGATAAAGAATATCCAAGACCGGCTTGTATTGACCTATGGAGATAAGTACGGGTTGAACATTAAGAGCGTTGTAGGTGAAGGGACTAGAGTGGAAATGAAATTCCCGTTGACTTGAATAGGCAGCTTAGACCCTGAATTGGTTCTACCTTCCTCCAATGAGGTTTAAAGAAATGGAAACAGCCGCGGCTATTTGCCGCAGCTGTAAAGAACGATCTGCTTATTATACGATGGTACATAAGTCTACATTAATATTTAAAATTAACGGGACCATACGTATTTCCCGTGCTGCCATTAATAATTCTGTCGCCATAGGAAGAATTATTGACGGTCGCAGCTGATGTGGTTGACACACTAATGGTATTGTTGTACCAAATGTCCCCGCCTTTAAGTTCTAAACTGTAAATATAATAACTGGTGTTTGCCGCCAAGGTAATCGGTGTTGACAATCCCCCGTACTTAAAGCCTAAGCTGTCAGCCGTTCCTTGGCTCATATCCACGCTCGTAGTGGCCAATGTTGTCCCCGCTGAATTTACTAGTTTTAACGTGTGGATCTTGTTATTGCCGCTAACATAATACCGGCCTAATTGCTGAACCGTGATAGGAGAACCGCCTACTGTAATTTTCATTCCCACCTGCTCCGTGACATCAGAACGCAATGTTCCCCCGCTCAGGTTTACCGCCGTCACAAAAGAACTGCCCGACGATGAAACACTGCTCACAAGGCAAGTGGTACAATGAAATGAATGCGTACCTGTTGTGCCCATGATCACATCGACATTGCCGTTGCTGTCCGCAGTTACACTGGTGCCCGCCCCGCCATCTACGCTGACAGAATAGGTCGAACCCGGCGTTTGGTTGATCCAGCGGACTCGTATGTTTGTGGGAAGACTGGAGGCACTGATCGAAAAATTCGTTTGACTGGTGTAAGTTACCGTTATTGGCTGAGTACGCCAAGTATAATTCACAATAGATCCCGTCATATTCGGACTGATAAAAGGAGCAATGATAAGCTCGTTGTATTGTGGTTGAAATCCATAACCATAAGCATACAACCCCCATGCCGGCATCACTGCATTAGGGAACCAATACTCGGCTCCACAACCTTGAGTCGGCGTATTGCGATGCCATGCCGAACTGTCGTAAAATCCGTTTTCATAGTATCTGTTCAGAAAATTCCCTATATATACAGGAATCTTTAGACGATCGTTGAACACAGGAAATCCTGCAAAGTAGTCTCCTTCGACTACAGGATACCACCCGCCGTTTTCGCCTATCTTGCCACAGGTAGCCGCGGCACCCGAAACATACAGATCATTGTAGTTCATATAATGATGATTCGCCTTGTTTGCATAAACCTCGCCTTCGCCGCCTTGGACCATTAATTTCTTGCGGGCGTTCGTTGCTATATCTGACTTCAATACTTCACCCTGGGTGGGCAGGTGGCGCACATCCCTGTTGCCTGTACCGTAATAGAATGAATTGGTGGCCGGAGACCAGAATCCTCCTGAACTTAAATCCAAATTGAAATTTGTTTTCAAAGTAGCCGCAATATTTTCGTAAGCTGCTGCTTTAGTTGTATCGCCAAGTACAAATCTTTCCAACTTGGCCCACTGAACTAAAGCATCATAGAATAATGCCGAGGCATATCCGTTATAAGTGCCTGTGGAACTTTCCCAGTAATCGTTATCATAAATCGTATCGTCTGTATTCCGAATATTCGTCATCAATTTGGTAGTGGTATTCATGTAATTGTTAATTACATAATCTAACCCGCCTTCGACAGCGCCTTTCATCCCCTGCAGCCAAGTAGTGTTTCCGTCTAATATATAAGCCTTTGACACACCTAAGGCGTATCCTGCTGCTTGGTCACGGTAATTGACTCCCCAATGGGCAGATTTGCTTGATCCTGGCCGGCAGCACAAAATTTTTCCCGTATCTGCTTCGATCAAGTAATTCTTAATATCTTCCAATCCATATTTGAAAGAGGATATAGCTTGTGGTGTACCGAATACCTCCATCATTTGGCCAATCCACTGCATTTCTATTGCGGGAACTTCACTTTTCATGATGGAAGCTTCCGTTGAGGCACCGCGTCTTGTGTCTTGAATCATCCAGCGGCCATAATTGTTTATTGCAAAGGATAGGGCCTGTTCATCCACTCCTTTTAGCGTTCCTAAATTATAGTAATTATCATAGGTGTCCGGTGCAAAAGTCAATGTCACCGAATCCACCTGCCCGTTCACCACACTAACAGCATTATAAACGGGAGCGCCGTC
>DASWUO010000229.1:0-3676 GCA_036401615.1 Bacilli bacterium
AATTCCAGAAGGAGAGCCTGTGTTAGAAGCAAGTCCTACCCCTGCGCCAACTCCTGTTTCAGAGGTTACTGAATCGCCTGAAGCCACAGAATCTCCGGAACCAGCGCCGTCAGCAGAGGAGTCAGGAGAACCTACACCAACGGCTTCACCTGCTCCAACACCTGAAGCATCGCCCGAAGCTCAATGATAAAGAACCTTTTCTTCTTCAGCCGGTTTCCCTTTCGCAGCTTTCAGTTTCGCCTGCTTATCTACTTATTGTTGTTTGGCTCTTTAACTTTGGGCTGCTTTATCGCCGTTTCAATTTGGCAGTCCTCCCATATTGCCCAATCCGAAATGGAGAACTATGTTCATAAAACACATAAGCAAACCATTGAACGGATTGAGCAGGGAATCAAGCAACTAAGGTTTATAACGGACCACCTTAACGGTGACTTCGTCATTCAACAATATATGAACAGTCCAGAAGAACTATATGATGTTATGACTATGAATGAATTGAAGCAGTATTTCGACAACATCATGGAGAGTAATAAAAAGAGTTCTTCTTATATTACTGAATTGTGTTTATCGTTTGAGGACAACCATACGGATATATGTCCGAATTCAGGAGTATTGTCCGCGGATACGGAGTACCCTGTCAGTCCTAAGGTACCTGTGCTTTCATTAGTCAACATGGAAAACGGATCGAACCCCGCACTAAAATATACCGCTCCGCTTATGGTCCAAGGATCTAACGCCGTTAAAGGGTATGTTGTCATCGTTTATGATTTTAACCAAATGCTTAAAGACAATGATCGAATAAATCCGGTTCACAACTATAATATTATGGATAATCAGGGAAATTTGATTTACACCGGAACGGGCGCCAGAATCCCTCTGCCTATAACCGGCATTAAACAGCAGGAGTATACACAAACCCAAGGTAATTCTATGATCAATCAAAGATCGTTAACGTTATTAAATAAACAATGGTTATCCTTAATTGAAGTAAACAGCGGGTTATTCACAGCCCCTTGGAAATCCCTGCAAACTACTCTGGTTCTCTTCTTTATTATGTTCTTTTTCTTATCTATTCTCAGCTCTATCCTGTTCTCCAGATTTATTACTAAACCGTTAAACCACCTTAAAGGTTTGATGAAGCGGGCTGAACTCGGTGACCTGAAGGCCTATTGGACGATGACCAGCACGCAGGAGATCCATGAACTAGGCGAGAGCTTTAATCAAATGTTAAACCGAATTGAAGATTTGATTAAACAAGTAAAAACGGAAGAAGCTTTGAAGAAAGAAGCAGAAATTGAAGCTTTGCAATACCAATTAAATCCGCATTTTTTGTACAATACGTTGAACACCATAAAATGGGTGGCCAAGATTCATAAAACACCGCAGATCTCTGAGGTGGTCAGCTCGTTAGTAAGACTATTGCAGGTGAGCTTGGGAAAAAAAGGTGATTTCCTTACGCTGCGGGACGAGATTCTGCTGATTAAGGACTACATGGAAATTCAAGCTTTCCGGTATGGGGATCAAGTCAAGATGGTGTATGACATTGATGCCGTTGCCAACATGTGTCTAGTACCGAGGATGATCCTCCAACCTTTGGTGGAGAACGCTTTGATTCACGGAATCGAACCGAGCGAAAGAAAGGGACTCATAACTATTAAAGCTTGGATTGACAGGGATCTGCTAATGTGCCAAGTGGAGGACAACGGGAGCGGTATATCTGAGAAGGCCGGGCATCTTGATTTTGCAAAAAATAAAGGTTTACAAGAAAAAATGAGCGGTATAGGATTAAAACATATTCGTGAGAAAATAAAGCTTTATTACGGCCCTGATTACAAATTGCTGATAATTCCAAAAGAGAAGCAGGGAACCATCGTTAGAATGTCCCTCCCAATCCACCCGAGTGAGGAATAGAACAATGAATATCCTTATTGTTGATGATGAACCGATTATTAGAATTGGCTTAAAAACGTTGATCGATTGGGACAAACACGGGTTGAACCTGCTCAACGAGGCTTCAAACGGTATTGAAGCCTTAGAGATCATTCAAAGCGGCCAAGTCGATATTCTCATAACGGATATTCGTATGCCGTTAATGGATGGATTAGAGCTCATCCGCCGAACAAACCTCTTTACCAAAGACATAAAGATTCTTGTGTTAAGCTGCCTGGATGATTTCTCCTATGTCAAAGAAGCGATGAAGCTTGGAGCTCGGGATTATATTCTTAAACCTACTATGGAGCCGGAAGAATTATTAACGATCATTCAGCATTTGGCCATAACCTTGCAGGAAGAACGCACCGCCAGGCAGCAGCTTATTCTGTGGCACAACGAGATGGAACAGTCAAGGCAATTCCAATTGTCAGCACGGGTCAGCAGCTTTCTGCGTGATAATATGGCCGATACCAAAGCTATAGAGGAATTATTCATTAGGGAGAACGGGCTGTACAGCCTCATGGTTTATGGGCCATTGTCCATTAACATGCCAATGGATTCGTTGGAGTTCCAAGATTGTATTGCGGTCACCCGATTGCAAAGTCAGGCATGGTTTCTATTATTTTCTTCTGGACAGAGATACTCTCAAGCAGAACAACATAAGCTGGCCTTCTCAAAAGCACAAGAAATCGCAGCCATGATGAGGTCTCATCCGGCTAGTACACCCATGAATTGGTTGATATGTATTGGACCTAATATAAGCACTCCCGAAGAGCTCATACAAAGAATTTCATATCATCAATCACAGGTTCAACAGCAGTATTATGCTGTTCCCCGGGAACATATCGTTTGGCATAGAAGCGGGGAAACAGGAAGGGGAATCATCTTACCTTATGAGCACCGCAACGATTTATTAAGAGCGGTCAGCAACAATAACCCTGAAGCTATCTTTCATTGCACAGATCAAATAACTCAAGCATTTGCCGGGTTCCAACCGGAAGTTGCGAAACTGCAGGCCTTTGTATTCGAAACGCTTAGTTTAGCTGTTAGCTATGCCGGAGAACAGGGCTATTCCGATCTTGAACCCTTTATTCGACAGTATGTTTCATTAGAGAAAATTCAAGAGTTTTTGCATATTGTTGATTTAAATTCCTGGATGGTAGAGGCTATGCAGGAATTGTGGGGCTATCGCTTTGGAGGCGGAGCCTCTGCAGTTTCCGACAATCATTTTATCAAGAAAGCTCTAAAGTACATGAAACTGAATTTCAATAAAAATATTGGCACTACGGATATTTCCGATTATGTAAAACTGAGCCGAAGTTATTTAAGTGATTTATACAGCAAGGAAATGAATGAATCCTTAACCGAAACCTTAGCCCATATCCGCATTGATGAAGCGAAGAAGAAACTTCGTTCAGGGGAGAAGAAGATCTATGAAATTGCTGCAGAAGTAGGATTCACTGATTCCAAAACGTTTGCCAAAACCTTTAAAAAAATCGTCGGTTGCTCACCCAAAGAATATGATTTACAGAACAAATAGACACCATTTCCAACAGATGGTGTCTATTTTATTTCGATGAGAAGGATTACATTTAAACATAACAAGTTCTATGGACTACAAAGGATGTGATGGCTTTATATGATTTCCGTAAAACAGTTAGCCAACGAACCCATGATTAAGGCTGTCGGCATAACAAGAACCTTTGGTCACGGATCAGCGGCTGTTCATGCATTAACCGGAGCT
>DASWUO010000230.1:0-5444 GCA_036401615.1 Bacilli bacterium
CTGGACCACCATAGGCTTCTTGGTTGACAAAGTTTCCCCAACGGCCGATGATCTGGCCGATAAGCAAGCCAGGAGCACAAATATCAACAATTCTCCAGAAATCATAGCCTTTGTACCTTGTATAGAAAATACCGAAAATCAGGGCACCAATTAAAGCGCCATAGATCGCTATGCCGCCTTCCCATATTTTGAACACGTCCCACAGGTTGCCTCTATAATCATCCCATCGAAACATCACATAATAGGCCCTTGCCCCGATGATAGCAGAAGGAACACCAATCAACAGCAAATCCATGAAAAAATCCTGGGAAATGTTGAATCTTTTCCCTTCCTGCATGGCCAGATAGAATCCGGCTAATACCGCGGCCGCCAGAATAATCCCGTACCAGTGGACGGTTAAAGGCCCCACTGAGAACGCAATCGGGTCAAATAAATATGGCATAAACCAATTCCTCCTAAAAAATTATTTCGATATAAAAACATTTGATGCTTTTTGATACAAAAAACGGCTTCAAGAGCATGTACTGAGTTCATTTCGTATAGTCTGCGTCTTTCTGCGGAACTGGAGTGCGCTATTCTTGTGATTCACCCTCTTTTAACAACCCAGCGGAACTACATTCCGCTATTCCATCGAAAACGTGGCAATACTATCAAAATAATCGAAATAGCGGATCGTAGTTCCGATTGGCAGCTAAAAAAGGCAAATTGACTGAATAGCGCACTGGAAATCCCCTGAAGTAAATAAGGAGCCTGTGATAGGCCAAAACGCAGCTTAATGTCAAGCAGCTTATCCCTTACGATAATAACTTTGCATTCTCATTCCATGTCGTCCAGATCTTCGGCAATGGTTTCTGTTAATTTCGTTGTGAACTGCAGCGCGGCGTTATAGCCCATCCTTTTCAAGCGGTAATTCATCGCTGCCACCTCGATAATCACGGCTAAGTTCCGGCCGGGGCGAACGGGGATGGTGACGAGCGGCAGATCTGTATCAATGATTCGGGTATTTTCTTCATCCAGCCCAAGCCGATCATACTGCTTGTCCTCTTGCCAGGTTTCGAGCTTCACGACAACGGTGATTTTCTTCTCGCTGCGGATCGCGCCCGCTCCAAACAAAGTCATCACATTAATAATACCAACACCGCGAATTTCCAGCAAATGTTTGATTAAATCCGGCGCATTGCCGATCAGCACATTATCGGCGGTTTGCCTAATCTCGACAGCATCATCCGCTATAAGCCGATGTCCTCTTTTGACCAGTTCCAAGGCTGTTTCACTTTTACCAATCCCGCTGCCTCCTGTAATCAGCATACCCACTCCATACACATCCACGAGAACTCCATGTATGGTAGTCGAAGGCGCAAGCTTGCTTTCCAGAAAACCGGTAATGCGGCTGGCCAGGATGGTGGTAGCCACGGGGCTGCGAACAACCGCCATGTTCATAATGGTTGCTTCTTCTAATAGCTCCCTAGGAACGTCTAATCCGCGGGAAATGCAGATACAGGGAGTTTCCTCCTCTTGGCAGAGCTTCTTCATGCGATCCCATCGTTCGGATTCCGTGAGAGATTCAAAAAATGTCAGTTCCGACATTCCTAATATTTGCACGCGGTCACGGGAATGATAGGTGAAGAATCCAGCCATCTCCAGTCCTGGACGATGCAAGTCGGCTGTTATGATTTGCCGCTTCAGCCCCGCTTCACCGCAGATGACCTCTAAGTTAAATCGACGAACCAGATCTGAAACCCTTAATTTCTTGGCCATGACAATTATCTCCTTAACAATGCAATAGGACAACAGCCTTCTTGTTAAACCACAATACATCCATCGTAATGGAATTGTCCCGTGAAATCAACCTACTTTGAACATAAAGACAGGCCGGCAATATTTGCCGGCCCATGATCTATATCCTTATTGCAATTTAGTTATCAAATATGGAAAGCTCGGATTCTTTATCGAAGAAATGAACCTTATTCATATCAATAGCCAGTTTCACATTGGTGCCTTCTTTAAGTCCGGCGCGTCCATCTACACGGGCAATGACGGTATTCTCGCCAACCCCTGTAATATACAGGAACATCTCATGTCCAAGATTTTCCGCAACGTCGATATGTGCATTGACCACGCTGTGAGGAGATGCTTCTATGAAGACCGGCTCTTGATGAATATCTTCAGGACGAACGCCGATAATCACTTCTTTGTTGCCATAACCTTTGGCACGAAGAGTTTTGGCACGACCTTCATTAACAATGATATTCACTCCATTTGCTTTGAAAACCATGTCTCCGCCTGTTTCAGACAGATGTCCGGAAATGAAGTTCATGGAAGGAGATCCGATAAATCCAGCAACAAACAAGTTTACCGGGTAGTTATAAACTTCTTCAGGTGTGGCCGCTTGTTGAATAAAGCCGTCTTTCATAACTACAATACGCTCACCCATCGTCATCGCTTCAACTTGGTCATGCGTTACATAGACAACTGTGGTTTCTAAACGCTTGTGCAGCTTGCTGATTTCTGCGCGCATCTGTCCACGAAGCTTGGCATCGAGGTTGGAAAGCGGCTCATCCATTAAGAATACTTGAGGCTCACGCACGATCGCACGGCCCAAGGCAACACGTTGGCGTTGTCCGCCTGATAAGGCTTTAGGTTTGCGGTCCAGCAAGTGTTCAATATCGAGAATTTTTGCGGAGGCGCGTACACGCTGTTCAATATCGGCTTTCTTGAATTTACGAAGTTTTAAGCCGAAAGCCATATTCTGATAAACGTTCATATGTGGATATAAGGCGTAAGATTGGAATACCATCGCAATATCACGGTCTTTAGGAGCTACATCGTTAACCAAACGATCCCCAATATAGAGTTCACCTTCGGAAATTTCCTCCAACCCGGCGATCATCCGCAATGTTGTTGATTTGCCGCAACCGGAAGGCCCTACTAGTACAAGGAACTCCTTATCTTTGATTTCTAAATCGAAATCCACTACTGCTGCTGCTTCTGTACCGGTAAATCTCTTGTAAATATGGCTTAAACGTACGCCTGCCATGAATACTCCCCCTAGAAAATAATATCGTTAACTATCCACTACAGTTTAACCTACTAAAGTACCATCTGGCTATGCACAATCCTCACAAAAAATTCACTTTCTTTTCGTTACTTTGTACAATGACACAGCAATCTTCACAAGAACGGCATGTTTGAAGGATCTGACATCAAAGCCTGTCTCCTGCTTAAATTTATCAAGCCGGTACAGCAAAGTATTGCGGTGAATATACAGTTTTTTGGCAGTTTCGCTGACATTGCAATCCAATTCGAAAAAATGCTCTAATGTGTGCAGCATTTCCGAATCCGGCACATAATCGATGCGTTTCAATACATTTTCCATAAACTTCTCTTTCTCATCTTCCGGAATTAGATGAAGCAAACGATCCAAGTGCATTAACCATGGCAGATGGATGTTTTCTCCCAAATGGTAAGTCCTTCCTAAGTGGATGGCTCCCCGAAGCTGAACCACAGTGGACAATAGCGACTTCGCCGGGACAATGGGGTGTGCTATAGAAAGATGGCATTCTCCCACCCATTCGATCGCCATCATTTCGTATAAGCCAAAACAAATAGACGCCAGGGCTTCCTCCTGCGTTTCCTCAACCTCGCTCCCTTTCTCTCCCCCCCCGCTGGCGGTCAATAACGATTCTGACCCCAGGATTAACCACTCCCTGTCCGAAAGCGGAATGAGTAAGATTCCTGAATCAAAGAACTGTTCGAGCAGCTTCTTCAGTTCAAGATAACTGGTTTTGCGGTGATCGGAATAACTGCCGTATAAAAGAAAAGGCACCTTGATTGCATGCAATCCCGAATGGGCAGCAATCACATCCGGTATTTCTTTGGTTTCTATGCCCATCTCAATTTGTTGCAGGATCCATTCACGCAAACTCGCCGCAAGGCTCTCTTCATCCGACCGGGTAGGCACTGCCGCCTTCTTCTCCCGGGACCGGCAGAAATCCAGCATCATCTCCACCAGTTGCCGTTCTGCCGAGGTCAGCAGCACTTCCTCTACAACAAAAGCATAGACCAAAGAGCCCTCTCTGTATAAATAAAAGAAAAGGGTTTGATTATAGACAAGGCTTCGATCCCAGTGAAATTCTCCCGGCAACCCTTCAACAATGTCGTTCCATTCCACAGTCGTCATTTTCACGATTTGTAAAGGTGCATTTAATATTTGTTCCAGCTTCAGCTTAATAGGTTCCCAATTCATCAGTTTGCTCCCTGTAAGTATGGTAGTTGTGCACAGATCCTCTCAGTGTCTCTCCATGTATCTTATTCTACCATACGTTGCCGAAACCAAATATGTTTAAATTCCTGATCCGATCATGGAACATGAAAGCAAACTGCTGTTTATCACGTTCAGCACTTCCTCTTCGTTCTCGTTTATGAAAAAATGTCCGTCCTCAAAGCTATAAATATCACATTCTTTATTGGTTTGTAAATGCCACTCATGGCATGAGTTTGCCGCTGCATGATCTTGTTTTCCATATAAAATCACCGTTTTCGATTCCAATTTATGTGCTTTTGGTAAATATCTATATTTCTCTGCCGCACCAAAATCCGCTCTTAATATCCGCGAGAAAAAGCCAGTCATCACTTGGTTTTCGAATAATTCCTTCGATCTTCCGCCCAGAGAGAGGATTTCCTTCTGAAACTCGTTATCAGGCAAGGTATGAATCCAGCGTTTATTTCTTATATGCGGCGGCCTGTGCCCGGAGAAAATCAAACAGGCCGGATTCCCGCCTTTCAATCTCAGTATTCTATGTGCCAATTCATAGACAATCAAACAGCCCATGCCATGCCCGAACAGGGCGTACGGCGTGCCGTCCAGATGATGCCATACATGGGGAAATACATCGTTAACGACTTTCCTGAGGCTTTCACTGCACGGCTCATGAACCCGCGAACCTCTTCCCGCCAATTCCACGGGTACCAATTCAATCGAAGGATCCAAGTATTCCTTCCATCTATGAAATATTCCCGCCGTGCCGCCTGCATAGGGAAAACAAAACAGCTTCATTAGTATATTAATACCCTCCCCACAGATGATAAAATAGGAAAAACCCCTATGCAACCAATTAAAGCACTAGCATATCTGCCGGTTTTCGCTCTAATAAATCAACTAAAGGGGTTCTTACGTGTAACATGAATAACAATATTCTTCGTTACGCTTAGTATAACTTTATTTTCATCATTTGTGAAGACCAATTTTTTAGCAAAAATGTGTATTTTAAAAAAAACAAAAACGCAAAATTACTCCATTAGTTCTACAATAAGCAAATACAGAAAAAATATTCACATACCTGACAATGAAGTCATAATAGTTATGCGTTTCGCACATAGAGTCGTCACTAATAAGAAGCCATTATGTGCAGCTTGGTCTTGACAAGGATAAGGATCCAAGGCAA
>DASWUO010000231.1:0-8119 GCA_036401615.1 Bacilli bacterium
GTGGAGGATTTGCCGGTTCCAATCGCCCAAATCGGCTCATAGGCAATAACCATGCCAGCCACTTGTGCCGCAGTTAATCCTTTTAGAGCACCTTCAGTTTGTACCTTGCACACTTCCTGTGTTTTGCCGGATTCCCTCTCCTCGAGCTTCTCGCCTACACAAACAATCGGGGTCAATCCATGCTTGAACGCCGCGTGGGCCTTCTTGTTAACCGTTTCATCTGTTTCAGCAAAATATGCCCGTCGTTCCGAATGTCCAATGATCACATAATCCACGCCTAAATCTTTAAGCATCACACCGCTGATCTCTCCAGTGTATGCGCCGTTGTCTTCCCAATGCAGGTTCTGGGCGCCGATTTTCAAGCTTGTGCCTTGGGTTGCTTCAATTAATGCAGGCAGGGTGGTGAAGGGTGCGCAGAGGACGCTTTCCACTTCGCCGCTGTTTGATTGGTTTTTGGCATCTTCTATGAAGGCTGTGGCTTCGCCTACAGTTTTAAACATTTTCCAGTTGCCGGCTATGATGGGCTTTCTCATGGTTTATGTCACTCCTTTTTGTTAAAAAGATTTTAAAATAACCAACATGATTAACATTTCACTTATCGTTCAAAGCAACAACACCGGGAAGGGCTTTGCCTTCCATAAACTCAAGGGAAGCGCCGCCGCCGGTGGAGATATGATCCATCTGGCCAGCCAGACCAAATTTCTCAACAGCCGCTGCCGAATCCCCGCCGCCAATGATGGTGTAACCTGCAGTTTCTGCACAGGCTTGAGCTACCGCAAGCGTACCGTGGGAGAAGGGTTCTATCTCGAATACACCCATCGGCCCATTCCAAACCACAAGCTTGGAATCGGCAATCGTCTTGCCATACAATTCCCGCGTCTTCGGTCCAATATCAATGCCTTCCCAACCTTCCGGGATGGCATTCACATCTACGACTCGGGTGTTCGCATCAGCACTAAAACGGTCAGCAACCACAATATCGATCGGCAGCAGAAAGTTGCAGCCCTTCGCTTTGGCCTGGCCAATCAAATCCAAAGCCAACTCCAGCTTGCTGTTATCGACCAATGAGTTGCCAATTTCATTACCTTGGGCTTTCAGGAACGTGTAGGACAGCCCGCCGCCGATGATCACATTGTCAGCAATTTTGATCAAGTTTTCAATGACATTGATTTTGTCTTTGACTTTAGCGCCACCCACGATGGCAGTGAAAGGACGGTCGGGGTTATGAAGTGCTTTCCCAAGGACCTCAAGTTCCTTCTCCACCAACAGCCCGGAAACCGCTCGAATGTAATGGGCAATCCCTTCTGTTGAAGCATGGGCCCGATGGGCCGCTCCAAAAGCATCATTCACATAAAGGTCCGCCAGCTGCGAGAAAGCCTCCGCTAATTTCGGGTCATTCTTCTCTTCGCCGGGATAGAATCGAACATTCTCGAGGAGAAGCACATCGCCATTCTTCATCCGGGCAATTTGGGCATGGACTTTATCTCCAATAGCCTCATCCACCTTAACCACGGGCATCTTCATCAGTTCGGATAACCGCACAGCTATCGGGGTTAACCTCAGCTCTTCAACTACCCTGCCATCCGGTCTCCCCAAATGGCTTGCCAAAATCACTTTAGCCCCTTTGCCGACCAACAACCGGATGGTAGGAATGGTCTCCCTGATTCGCGTATCGTCCGTGATTTGTCCGTTTTCCATCGGCACATTAAAATCAACCCGCACAAAGATCCGTTTGCCTGAAACTTCAACATCCCTGATACTTTTCTTATTCAACTGTATGACCCCCTCTTATATCCACGAGCAAAAATGCTTTTGGAACATTATCATCTGACTTAGAGTATGTAGGCGGGTAAAGAGGAGAATCTCTTCTCCTCTTCTGATGTAATTTATCTGAGTGATGTAATTTTAAACTTATAGGCCTTTTTTAGCAATGTAGTCACATAGGTCCACTACACGGTTGGAGTAACCCCATTCATTATCGTACCAAGATACGATCTTCACCATGTTGCCTTCAACCACCATCGTAGACAAGGAGTCAATGGTGGAGGAAGCCGGGTCCCCGTTATAGTCGCTCGATACCAGAGGCTCTTCGGAATAATTCAAAATCCCTTTCAACGGGCCTTCTGCAGCAGCTTTCAAAGCGCCATTTATTTCTTCAATGGTGACATTGCGGCTCAATTCAACAACGAGATCCGTCAAAGACACATTAGGTGTCGGTACACGCATAGCCATGCCGTTCAATTTGCCTTTGAGCTCCGGTAAAACCAAACCAATTGCTTTGGCGGCGCCTGTCGTCGAAGGAATGATATTCTCTGCGGCGGCACGGGAACGGCGAGCGTCTTTGTGCGGCAAATCCAGCACGGATTGATCATTGGTGTAGGAATGGACTGTCGTCATCATGCCTTTCACAATGCCGAACTTATCGTTGATCACTTTAGCAAAAGGAGCCAGACAATTCGTTGTACAAGAAGCGTTCGAGATAATGGTATCTTTCTTCGCATCATATTTATCTTCGTTAACACCCATAACAATCGTGATATCTTCGTTAGAAGCCGGAGCAGAGATGATGACCTTCTTAGCGCCGCCCTTAAGATGCAGTTCGGCTTTGGCTTTATCTGTGAAAATCCCAGTGGATTCTACCACGATCTCCACGCCATACTCACCCCATGGTAAATTGCCGGGATCCCGCTCAGCAAACACCTTAATGGACTGGCCGTTGACAATAATGGCTCCTTCGCCCGCTTCAATCTTAGCATTCAAAACTCCGTGGGTTGTATCGTATTTCAACAAGTGAGCCAGCATTTTCACATCGGTTAAATCATTGACAGCCACAACTTCCACCTCGGGATTATTTAGCGCCGCCCTAAACACATTACGCCCAATTCGTCCAAATCCGTTAATTCCAACCTTTACCATATTCATTTCCTCCTAGTAGATGTTTTGTATCATATTATATTTCAAGACGGCCATATAGCACGCCAAGATAACTGTATAACTCAAGATTCGAGCATTCCCTGTGCAGCAGCTTCGTCTGTAATTAACACATCTTCATGGCCAAACCGCATAATAGCGGCGATGGCTTTCGCTTTACTGCTGCCTCCTGCAACCGCAATGACCACCTGCGATTGTTCAATATCTTCGATCCGCAAACCTACCGTCGACATCCGGTGAACCACTTTACCCTTCTTGTCAAAATAGTACCCAAACGCCTCTGCCACAGCCCCATCTTCTCGGAGTCTATGAATCGTGGATTCATCCACCCGGCGTCTCTTAGCCATATGCATAGCTTCTCCTATCCCATGTACAACAATGCGCACCCGGCGGATTACTTCGATAATCTCTTGAATATCCGGCTCCTGCATAAGAGATTGATAGGCTTCCTCGCTAAGATGATCAGGCACATGGAGCAGCCGGTATTGCCCGCCTGTTTTCTTGGCCATGTCTGAGGCAATCGTATTGGCTTGAAGCTCCACACTCTCACCCAGACCCCCCCTTGCAGGGACAAAACAGTTGCCTTTTAGTTGGACGGAAGGTGTGAGCCAATTGGCGATCTCTGCCATGGTGGAACCGCCGGTGACGGCAATCACATCGTCCTTGGCCACAAATTTGCGGATGGCGGTCGCCCCGGCAATGCCAAGCTTGGATTTCGTGATAGCAGAAGAATCTGCATCCCCGGCGACAACAGTAACTTGTCTTAATCCAAACTTAAGGCGGAGTTTCTCTTCCATCTCCTTGAGTCCAAACAAGTGGTCGATGTGCGGCTCCATATCCTTAAGCAGCTTCCTGCCGGTTTCCGATATCCTTATACCGTTGCTGTCCGTTTCAAGCAATCCTTGTTCTTTGAGAAAATCAACCTCCGAACGAAGTGTCCGCTCCGTCATGTCGAGAGAAACGGCAAGCGTTCTTCTTCCAACCGTGCCCAGAAGCATGACATGATTCATAACGGTATATCTTTTATTCATCACTTCCAACAAATCGGGCAGCAGCTGTTTTTGTATATCCAAAATATCTTTCATTGCTTCCAGCACCTTCATATGGGCAATTATTGTCCCACTTACATGTTTTTTGTCCCACCATTACCTGTTCCTATTGTATTCAATTTATCACGGGAATGCAACTCCCTTCTTACACTTCCCTTCTTACACTTGTCCAGTTATTAAAATAAATTAGGGGAGGGGATTGACACGCAGGGTTAAGTATCTCGGCTGCGCTCCCCTTGATTTTATATAACTTATGTCATATAATTACCTTTGCTTTCACAATAAGCGCCCGTGGTCCAATGGATATGACGCAGGCCTCCGAAGCCTGAGATCGAAGTTCGATTCTTCGCGGGCGCGCCACCCTTTTATGTAGCCTTATGGGCTGTAAGCCGGAATTTCATCAATGTGGGCTGTAAGCAAATATTTTTTTGACCATAGTTTGACCTTTCTTGACCTTTTGGTAATAAATACGTTATGATATAATCATGCGAGAGCAAAACGGTTTTACAAATTCAGATTGACGATTGGAGGAAGAGGAAATGGGTTTTGTACCTATGGTTATCGAACAAACCAACCGCGGCGAGAGGGCTTATGACATTTATTCCAGGTTGTTGAAAGACCGCATTATTTTCTTGGGAAGCGGGATCAATGACGCCGTGGCTAACACTATTATTGCCCAGTTGCTTTTCCTTGCTGCCGAAGATCCTGAGAAGGATATCAGCGTATACATTAACAGCCCCGGCGGTTCCATCACCTCCGGTATGGCCATTTACGACACCATGCAGTTTATTAAACCGGATGTGTCTACCATTTGTGTAGGCATGGCTGCATCTATGGGAGCCTTTCTTTTAGCCGCAGGAGCTAAAGGCAAACGATACGCGCTGCCCAACAGTGAAGTCATGATTCATCAACCGCTTGGCGGTGCTGAAGGGCAAGCAAGCGATATCGAAATCCGCGCTAAACGGATCTTGAAATTACGCGATAAGCTTAATCTTATTCTCTCTGAGCGCACTGGACAGCCTTTAAGCAGAATTGAGAAAGACACGGATCGCGATTATTTCATGAGTGCCGCTGAATCCAGCGAATACGGCATTATCGATAAGGTCATCGAGAAGGTTTAATTGCACGGTCCTTACAATCTATCCTGTAACGTCTAAATTCAAATAACACGAATAAAGCTCAGTGAATATTGCCGTAATGGCATACACTGAGCTTTATGTTTATAACCTTGGATGGATAGCATACTAATGAGCTAACCCGTATGTTTGAAAAATTATTGATTCTCCAACTCTTCTTTACTAACCAGTATCATAAGCGCGGTAACCGCTTGTTCGGCATCGGAACCTTCAGCACTGATATAAACTTCCGTATTGGAACTGATCGCTAAGCTCATAATTCCCATAATGCTCTTGGCATTGACTTTCTTCTCGTCTTTCTCTACAAACACTTCTGAAGAAAACTTGTTTGCCTCTTGCACGAATAATGCCGCTGGTCTGGCATGCAATCCTGTTTTCAACTTCACGACCACTGGGCGTTTCGCCATTCTAGTCAATACCCCCTATTACAATTTACATTGTCTATAAAATCAATTATAGTGTGTTTTTCAAACATTATAACATTATTGTCAGAAGTACACTAGATAAAAACAATAAAACCTTGAATTTTCTAATAGTTTCTTATTTTCTCGGCCAATTCATCAATTTTTCGCAGGCGGTGGTTCACTCCGGATTTGCTTACTTTGCTCTTAATCATCTCGCCCACCTCGGTTAAATTCATATCCGGATGCTGCAATCGGATGACCGCGACCTCCCGTAATCTTTCCGGCAAATTAGCCAAACCGATTTCCTTATCGATTAACCGAATATTCTCGATCTGCCTGACGGATGCTCCTATGGTTTTATTTAAGTTAGCCGTTTCACAATTGACAATACGATTGACCGAATTCCGCATGTCTCTCATGATTCTAACATCTTCAAATTTGAATAATGCTTGATGGGCTCCAATCAGGCTAAGAAACTCGATGATTTTCTCACCTTCTTTAAGGTAGAAGATGAATCCTTTCTTCCTCTCAATACAGCGGGCGTTAAGATCGATCCGGTTGGCTAATTCGCAAAGCGCATGGCAGTGCTCTTCGTATAAAGAAGCAATTTCCAAATGATAAGACGACCCCTCGGGATTGTTGACGGATCCCCCAGCAAGGAAGGCGCCGCGTAAATACGCTCTCTTGCAGCAAGAGTTTTTGATAATTCGCTTATCAATGCCCGGAGTGAATTGAAATCCCTCAGACACAATATGCAGTCCACTCAACACTTCTTGTACCTGATTCGGCAGACGAACTATGTATATGTTATTCTTCTTCAACCTCATCTTCTTACGGACCAATACTTCAATATGCAGTTGGAATGTTTTCTTTAAGAGGGTATAGATCCTTCTGGCAATGGCTGCATTCTGCGTAGATATGTCAAGAACCACCCGCTGGTTAGAAACCTGAACGGCTCCATTCATCCGTATTAAAGCAGACAGCTCCGCTTTCTCACAGCAAGTTTCCGAAACAATCATGGTCAGTTCTTTCTTCGTTTGCGCAGCAAAGGACATAAGGTTCACCTCTTTCCTGACATCCAGTCCTCAACGATTGTATGAATGTGTTGGCTTAGTCTCTCCGTATCATGCCTCAAGTAAGTGCGAAATAATACAAGTTTGTCGGCAATCACCCGGCATCCGTGCTTCTCAACCTCGTCGAAATCGAGATTGACTACCTTGGCACCCTTCTCTGCGTACTTGGCTTGCACGTCGGGAGGAATTCCACTGTTATTTACTATAACATAATTAAACAAATGAAGGCCAATATGATCGTAAATCGCTTGAAGATGATCACTAACCGAGAAATCATCGGTCTCTCCGGGCTGCGTCATCACATTACACACATATATTCTCACAGCTTCAGAAGCAGCAATCGTCTGAACCATCTGGGGCACAAGCAGATTCGGAATGATGCTGGTGTATAAGCTTCCCGGACCAATGATGATGGCATCGGCGTCCCTCAACGCTTGAAGTGCCTCCTCCAGGGGATGGGCATTTGCCGGTTCGATAAAAACCTTCTTAATTCTTAAGCCCGTTGTGGGGATTTTCGATTCCCCTTCCACGATGCTGCCATCCTCCATGATGGCTTTGAGCACGATGGCTTTGCCCGAAGCAGGCAAAACTCTTCCTCTTACTGCAAGAACCTTGCTTAACTCCTTGACTCCGGTTACAAAATCTCCTGTAATATCTCTCATCGCCGCCAAAATTAAATTGCCTAAGCTGTGGCCTGCGAGACCGTTGCCCGTGTGAAACCGGTATTGCAGCATCTGGGCCAGCATGGGCTCTACATCAGCTAACGCTATTAATACATTACGAATATCTCCAGGAGGCGGCATTTGCATTTCTTTACGCAGAATGCCCGAACTTCCGCCGTCATCCGCAACCGTTACGATAGCTGTGAGATCTAAAGGTTGTTCCTTTAATCCGCGAAGCATGACAGAAAGACCGGTTCCCCCACCAATAACAACAACCCGCGGAACCTTATCCTTTGGGTGATCCATGGTCATCTTACCACCTCTTATCGCTTCTTTATCTGCGCTCCCGATCTACATCCCGGTGGCTTACCCGTACCAATTCCGTTTCACTGTTACCTAACACTTTACCCAGATATTCGGCAATGGCCACCGACCTGTGTTTGCCGCCCGTACACCCGATACCCAGTACAACTTGGCTTTTGCCTTCTTTGATATATTGCGGAATTAAAAAATTCATCATATCCAGCAGCTTGCTTAAGAAGGTTTGGGTTTCCGGCCATTTCATGACATAGTCATAAACTTCCAGTTCTTGACCCGTGTTAGGCCGCAGGTTTTCAACATAATGGGGATTCGGCAAAAACCGCACATCAAAGATCATATCTGCGTCAATAGGCACTCCAAATTTAAATCCAAAGGAAGTTACATTAATAAATATGCGGTTTTCATCCGTATTATTGAATCTTGAAATAATTTTTTCTTTCAGCTGCAGCGGTTTGAGATCACTTGTGTCAATTACCTGTGTGGCTAAACCCTTTAATTCCTCAAGCAGCTTTCGTTCCAGTCCGATCCCCTCAAGCGGAAGGC
>DASWUO010000232.1:0-4287 GCA_036401615.1 Bacilli bacterium
TAGAAGATTTCCATACTTCTCGCGAACCTCGTCCAATCCCATGCCGGCCAATTCGCCGTTAGTAACTTTGGTAATACCATGGGGGTGGTCTCCAATCATCCATGCTTCACCAATGCGGCCCTCGGGCACATCCAAGCCAAATTGCTCCAGAGCCCTGCCGCCCCAAACCCGTTCTTTCATTTCTGCTTTAAATTGTAATGGATAGGATTTCATATGTTGTACCTCTTTCAAATATTTTATATAAAAAATTTCTTTAAATTACTTCCTCCAGAATTTCCCTTGCCAAGTATCACGCCTGGTTAATTCATCATCGAAGGCATTTAGAACCTCCCACTTCTTCTGGCTCCACATCGGTCCAATCAATAAATCCCTTGGGGCGTCACCCGTTAGCCGGTGAATAATCATCCCGGGAGGCAGCAGCTCGAGGGTATCTACGACTAGCTTGATATATTCATCTTGCTCCAGAAAACGCAACAATCCGGCTTCATACTGCTTTACCATAGGGGTTTTCTGCATTAAATGCAGGAGATGGATCTTAATGCCCTGAACATCCATGTCCGCTACTGCTTTGCCTGTTTCCATCATCATATCGTGAGTTTCTCCGGGTAGGCCGTAGATAATATGGGCACAGGTGCGTATATGATGTTTACGCAGTTTAGCGACCGCATCGGTGAAGCATTTAGTATCATGCGCCCGGTTTATTAAAGTGGAAGTTTCTTCATGAATGGTTTGCAAACCCATTTCCAACCATAGATAAGTTCTCTTATTCAAATCTGCCAAATATTCAATCACATCATCGGGAAGGCAATCCGGACGGGTAGCTATCGAGAGTCCCACCACTCCGGGTTGTTGAAGAATAACTTCATACATTTCCTTCAACTCTTCAACAGGCGCATAAGTATTGGTATAAGCTTGAAAATAGCCGATATACTTAGCATTTGGCCATTTCTTGTGCTGCTTGTAGCGGATGGTGTTAAATTGGGTCACCAAGTCATCCCTGCGGCTGCCGGCAAAATCCCCGGATCCCCGGGCACTGCAGAAGGTACAACCGCCAGCAGCAATAGAACCATCCCGGTTAGGACAGGTAAAGCCGGCATCCAACATGACCTTGAACACTTTTCCGCCAAAATGCTCACGCATTTCATAATTCCATGTATGAAATTTTTTGTCACCCCATACAAGGGGGCGGATTTCTTGTACTTGGTTCATGAGTTTTCTGGCTCCTTTGCTGCAATCACTCTATTGTAACTAATTTATTAGTTTTATTCAAAATTTGCACAATCCACACTTTTCCATCTTGCAATACGTTACATAGTATGTTATATTAAAAGTGCGCCGTATCAATGTTTTTTGCATTTTACGCACCAGAATTCATAGTTTATTTGTGTGTTGGATATACTCAAGGGTAAACGGCCAAAAATACAACTCGAGGTGATGGGAAATGGATTCAAATGTGTTTATACCGGATGGCGATGACAAGATTACGATTGAATTAACGGTCAAGGAAGCAATTGCTCTTACAGGCGTGCGCTTTAATGGAGATCCTAATGCTGTTTTGGATGCACGGAAGAAATTAAAGCATACGCTGGATGACAAGTTAAAAGTTGAAGCCCCCGGGCTGCATTAAATATTTAGGGTTTTTGCCGGTGTCCTGCACGTTGGGATGGGGCAAAAACTCTTTTTTAATTGAGGCCGGAAAATATTAATGATCGCTTTACTTTTTCGAATATCTTGGTCACAATATAAGCAAACGAATTTCTTAACGGGGGATCCTATCATCTATGAGGCAAAGAGGCAGAAAAGGCATAAGAGAGAAATTGGAGCAGCAGAATGACTTGGTCATTCTCAATCCCCAAGAGCATAAAGGGAAGTGGCAGCAACTATTCGGCAATTCGAATCCTATTTACGTAGAATTGGGTATGGGGAAAGGTAAATTTATAAGCGAAATGAGTGCTTTATGCCCCGGCATTAATTTTATCGGGGTGGACATGTTCGATAGTTTACTCAGACTGGCCAGCGAGAAAGCGAGATTGGTTTGGCAGGAGAGATCTCCTGAAGGTCCACCAAATCTTAAATTGGCTTTGTTTAACATTGCGTTGATTGAAGAGATTTTCGCGAAGGGTGAAATAACAAGGATTTTTCTGAATTTCAGCGACCCGTGGCCAAAGAAAAGGCATGCCCGCCGAAGGCTGACGCATGCTGAATTTGTGCTAAAATATATATCAGTTCTAAACCCATTCGGGGAAATCCATCTGAAAACCGATTCCCGCTCTTTGTTTGAATTCTCGCTGAACTCGTTTGCTGATATGGGCTTGCGGTTGAGGAAGATTTCACTTGATTTACATGGCGATGGCCCGGCTATAGATAATGTTATGACTGAATATGAAACAAAGTTTGTCCAGGAAGGGCAAGCTATCTATAGATGCGAAGTTATTGCAGGGGAGCAAGCCTTGCACCAACATATCACTCAACTCAACGCGAAGAAGACCGGATCAATTCAACTCACTGCATCAACTGCAGGATAGCCTGCGAACAATCCTTCGGGTTGTAACGGCTAAGCGCCCTGGTTACCACGATTCGGCGTTTGACGATGGATGGATATTGATTCACCAGCAGGTTAAACCAATAATCAATGCCATCCAATGATTTCATTGGTTCACCATATCCTTGGCTGGTTAAGTATTGGCTGTTTTCTTCCTCTTGGCCCGGCAACGGGTTATAGAACAGCATGGGTATACCTTTGGCTATCGCTTCTGTACAGGTCATCCCGCCGGGTTTGGTCACCAGCAGATCGGAAACTTCCATTAGCTTGTCAATTTGGTTGGTGAATCCCAGGATTTGAATATTAGGGTGTTGAAACAGCGGATTCTCGACTAATTTCAAGCGGCCCTTTTCATTGCTGCCCATGCAGAACACCATTTGTATCTTGTCACGCCATTCGGCCATATAGTTCAATTCTTTACTGCTCACAAGACCCCATCCACCGCCCATAATCAGAACCGTCGGCATAGATTTCAAATTAAGCTGGAGACGGGTATCTTCCTTATTGTGCTGCTCCCAGAAGTTTGGATGGACAGGAATGCCGGTAACCTGTATTTTGCTGGACGCCACACCGCGCATCAGCAGCTTTTGCTTAACCTCCGGAGTGGAAACCAAGTATTTATTCACTTCCGGACTGATCCAAGTGCCATGCGCATCGTAGTCTGTAATAACAGTGCATAAAGGTACATTTAAACCCAAACGTTTCAGTCGTGAAATAATCACATTAGGAATGGGATGAGTGCAAACAACGGTATCTGGCCGCAGTTGTCTGATGATGGCGGCAGTTTGAGTATAGAATATACGGTGTAAGGCCAACTGGGTTAAACGGTTTAAGGACTTTTTATATTGATAGCGGTACATCATCCCAACTAGCCTCGGCTGGGATGTAAGAGTTTTGCGGTAGGCCGATAAGACCCAAGGGGCAATTGTAGGATGAAGGAATCCACCCAGCTCTAAAACACGAGTCTGGATGTTGGGTGAAAGCTGTCGCAGACTGACCGCCAAGGCATGTGCCGCCTGTGTATGGCCTGCTCCGAATCCCTCGGATAACAGCAGAACTCTTTTCTTCCTCAATAGGTTTCACCTGTCCTAGAAAAATTTACTATTCTATAAATAATAGTATATCAGAATAACGAAACAGTTAAAACCGCTGTAATTGTATCAATTGACATATAAAGATTTTACCCATAGCCAGTTGACACTATCCGTTCCAAGTGGTATAGTAATTAATGGTTTTAAAACTGTTTTATAAAAGTAGAAGCAATTGCTTCTCACCTGACCGATCTTCGAGTTGGCTGGTTGATGATGAAACTTACATTATTTCGTATGTTTATCTAATCAATCATGGTGTGGGCATAAGGCTCACATTTTTTTATTGTTTCAATACTTAACTGGAGGTGGCAAATTATTAGTAAGGATCATGCAATTAATGATGAAATTCGCGTAAAGGAAGTTCGTCTAGTCGGAGCCGATGGAGAGCAAATTGGCATAAAACCGATTCGTGAAGCTTTACAAATGGCGATTGATGCGAATCTTGATTTAGTGAATGTGGCTCCAACAGCGAAACCGCCTGTATGTCGGATCATGGACTATGGCAAATACCGTTATGAGCTGCAGAAGAAAGAGAAAGAAGCGCGCAAGAACCAGAAGATTGTGGATATTAAAGAAGTGCGTTTTAGTGCAACGATTGAAGATCATGATTATCAAACGAAATTAAGAAATGTGATCAAATTCCTTAAGGATGAA
>DASWUO010000233.1:0-11034 GCA_036401615.1 Bacilli bacterium
ACCGCTAAAGCGGCGCAGATTTTCTTGGCTGCATTGCCTATCCTGGTTGTTTATATTTTTCTGCAAAAGTATTTTGTTAAGGGCATGGTAATGGGAAGCGTGAAGGAATGAGCGTAAGCTTATGAGGATCGATCTTTATTGAATATATGTTAAATAAATCCTTATTAAGTCTAGAATAATAGGAGCTGACCAGAATTTTGAAAGCATTATGCTTATGGCATCCTACAGTATCCAGAACTGAAAATAGTTATGTGGCTTTTCAATGCCGATTTCAATTGCAGCAAAACGAGAATATGAATGTGAAGCTTTTTGGTTCCGGGCTATATAGATTTTATCTTGATAGTATGGAATTGATGGAGGGTCCAGCGCGTTATGACAACCAGCATCCAGAATATGATGAATTGGTTCTTGATATTTCCGCGGGCGTTCATGTCCTAACGGTCGTTACACACCATATTGGGGTGGCAACCCGTTTAATGGAGCAGAATCCCATACCTTTTATTCAGATTGAGATAACCTATGAAAACGGAGCCCTATTCCCTGTTAATTGGCAATGTAAAGAAGTGGATGCCTATTTGCATATTCCCCGGCGGCTGAGCGATCTCCTTGGTTGGATGGAATGCTGTGATATGCGGCTCGGAGCCGATTTCCCAGAGATTCTGGCAAATACTGATTGGATGGATCCTATGGAAGTCAATCCGCAGCTAGGGGAGAGAAAGCCAAAGTCGATCCGAAGCTGTATATCTAATTACATTCAAGCAGAGAAGCTTGCAGAAGGCAGATATACGAATCGATTTGGTTATGAGAATGACGATCCTCCCGTTCGCTTTATGCTGCGTGACCTATGCCCCAATATATCTGAAGAAGGTATTTGGCTGCGATTTGATATGGGCCGTATAGGCTTGTATCGTCCGTTTGTGGACGTAAGCGTTCCAGAGGGAACAGTCATTGAAATGGGATATAGCGACCGATTGACGGACGGCAGGGTATACCCTTTTGTTTCCCTATCGGCAAGCACATCCTGTTTTATGGATCGCTGGATCGCGAAATCCGGTAAGCAACGGATCCAGCCTTTCTCAACACGGGGATTTCGTTATCTGGAAATTCATATTGGCGTTGTAAAAGAGAGCATACAAATCCATGAAACGGGAGCAGTGCAACGGAGTTATTTTCCCTTGCCTGGATCCTCAACTTTGGGAACTTTTCATTGTGATGACGAGCTTTTAAATAAAATTTGGCAAGCCGGAGTCAATACGATGCATGCATGTAGTGAAGATGCATTAGTCGATACTCCGGTACGTGAGAGAGGGCAGTGGGTGGGGGATGCAGTTACCTCAGGCATGGATTCGCTGCATATCTCTTTTGGTGATTTGTCGCTTGTGCGAAGAGGCTTGCTGCAAGCCTCTTATTGCAGTCGAGAGGATGGTCTTGCTGCTGCGCTTCACCCCTGTCAAATGACATATATCGGTTCTTTCAGCTTGTTATGGATTATGGGTTGCATGAGGTACTGTCGATTAACGGGAGAAACGGATATTTTATATTCCGTATATGATACGGCAAAAAAAACAGTGGAAAGTTTTTTAGCAAGCCTGACTCCTTTTGGTGTTGTAGACATTAGCGATTGGGATTTTATCGATTGGGGACATATGTTGGAGAAAGATAGCATAAACGTATCATTAAATTTGTTTCTATATGGTGCTTTGAAGGAGATATCCCAATGGGAACAAATTATCGGACTTAACACACAAGACATCAGGATGGAACAAATCCATTCTCTTGCAGAGATAATAAAAAGAAACTTTGGATTGAAGGGCGGTTTATTGGCACGTGAACTTTCTATAGTTGCAGATGGGGGAGTGCAGACCAGGAAGTCTTCAGAACCCGGTTACCATGCAAACGTATTGGGACTTTGGTTCGATTTGTTTGAACCAGCAGAAATACCGGGCGTAGTTCAATTTATTAAAAATCATATGTTAAATTGTTTTCCCAACAATTTGGAGGCTCCGCGATTGGCACATCCTGGTGCGAATCATAGTCAGTTGATTACACCTTATTTTGCTCATTTTTCACTGCACGTTTTGGCGGAAAAGGGAGAAATGTCCTTTGTGCTGGATCAATATCGGATATGCTGGGGATGGATGCTTCAAATAGAGTCCATGACTTTATTGGAGGTGTTCGATGCAAGATGGAGCCACTGTCATGGTTGGTCGAGCTGTCCGACTTGGCAGCTTTCCAGACATGTGTTAGGGCTGATTCCTGATGACACTGTAAATCAATACGGGTTTACGTGGAACCCGAAGGTGGCTAATCTCCGGTATGCCTCAGGAACCCTTCCTTTAAATCAAGGTCAAGACAATGTACAGATAGAATGGACAGCTGAAAAGGGCCAGATGTCCTACTCGCTTAAAAGCACTGCTCCGTTAAACATAAAATTGAATTTAAGAGTTTGGGAAATTCAACTGCTCAAGACGGATGGCAGTGCGATTTCTCAGAGAAAGAATGAATATTTGGGTATACGGAATTTATCTATAGTCGGTAAGCAGTTGTAAGCTTGGGAGGGAGCCATGGATTTATTATTTCCGCGAGCGGGAAGAAGTGCTATTGGATATTAAAGGAGAATTGATTGAGATGGTTTACCTAACAAATACAGACGGTGCCGTACATGCCCTGGGAAATGGAAAGCTGTTGGTGTACGGCATGGGTGCGGATATCTTGAATATATATGGACCTCCCTACAGTACAAGTTCATTGTTTGAGGGAGAATGGAAATTTAGGGATGAAAGTTCCCCTCTATATTCTTCACAAAGAGAAAAAGGGACGTCGTTGTGGAAACATAATTTCCTGAAAGACGGGCAAACGGTCGGGACATCTGAAGAGTTTGTCGCAACGGATGCTCCTGCTTATTTCAGCAAGCTCATTTTTGAAGAAGAAACCATATTTACTATCAAGCTTTCCCAGGAATTTAAATGTCACACTGACAAAGAGAAGACAGGAATTATAAATGGCAATGGCCGTGCCAACAGCATCGGTTCGGGTGATGAGCTTACCGGGGACTCTTGGCGCTAGGGCTGTTTGAAGAGGCCAAGCGAAATCTTGAATTCCGGTTTAATAAATGGAAGCATTTCGGGAACCTGCGAAATGCAGAAAGCATGGGACACCATCGCGTTCGCCATGTTCATGAGAATGATGATGTGGAGGGAACGGCCTATACCATTTTGCAGGTTTTCGATTATGCCGAAGCAACGGGGGATGACTTGGCCAACCTATGAAGTTATACAAGACATTTTTAAACAGTATGATATGGTTAATGACCTGGTGGAGGAATGTGTAAATGATTGCGGGAAGGAATTTGGAAGACAATATCTTCGGCTTTTACTGAATAGAATACAGACTTCAATTGTTCATTTACAGGCCATAGAAAAACTAGTGCTAGTGCATAATTTGCATGAGGAGTATGGATGTAAACCACTATAAAAGCCATTTATTTAAAATGTAGAGCATTTAATCCAGAATGCTATGGACTTAGTAGAGGAATATGTTCGATTGTATGCAATGATTGCGGCGGATAGAGGGTGTGAGGGTAATCTGATCAGCTATTACCACACCCTGCCTGTATATATTGCTAAAATTAAAAGCTTATTCGGTTTGGGGCAAGATTCTGCCATTTTCCAAGTTGCCGCCGGTGATGGCCCGCCGCCTCCGGCAATATGAAAAATTCAATGGTTTTTATAAAAAACAAAGGAATTCGAGGCTACAAAATGGAATAGTTATTGTCGATGATGCCTGGGATAGGGCTGTTAAGTAATATAGAATGGGGAATAAACACTTATGAAGGCGAGTTTACATGATTTTGAACATTTCAAAAACCCTCCGTCAGCATACCGGACAGCCCCCTTCTGGGTTTGGAACGACGCGATGACAGCGGAACAAATACGCCGTCAATTGGAGCAGCTTTATCATAAGGGATTTGGCGGCGCATTTATTCATCCGCGACCGGGACTCGTTACGGAGTATTTGTCGAATGATTGGTTTAAATTATGGAAAATCGCCTTGGAAGAGGCCAAGAAGCTCGATATGAAGCTCTACATTTATTATGAAAACTCCTATCCTTCGGGGTTTGCAGGCGGGCATGTTTCTGCGGAGCTTCCGGACTGTTTAGCGCGTTCCATTACCCTGCGGTTTCTGGAGGACATAGAGCATCCCGAACAACTGTATCAAGATGTCTGGGTGCCGGAGGCTAAACGTCCTGTAAAGATCTATTCCTTCACAAGAGAAGGGGATAAAATTCACTTATTGCGTGATTTAACCGAACTGCCCGATACCGAATGGAATCGTTATGGAACCAATTTTATGGTTATGGAGTGGGAAAGTTCTGTACCTACTCCTTGGTTAGGCGGCTTTGCTTATCCAGACCTGCTGCGCAGGGAAGTGGCGGACCAGTTTATCAAATCAACTTATGAGCCATATTACGCCAGGTTTGGAGCGGATTTCGGGACAACCATTCCAGCCATTTTTACCGATGAACCGGCAATCTCGCCGGGCAGTGTATTTGTTGAGGATCATTTCACCCTGCCCTTCAGCTTCTGGTTTGCCGCTGAATTTGCTAGGCGGAATGGCTATTCGTTATTGGATAACATGGTTTCATTATTCATCTATCCTACCGGGAATTGGCAGGGGATCCCCTGTACAAAAGTGCGGTATGATTACTATTGTACGATGCGTGAGCTATGGATCCAGAATTTTATTAAGCCCATTTCCGAGTGGTGTGAAAGTCGGCATATCGCTTGGACCGGCCACTTTATGGAACACCAATGGCCCTATCCGTGGGGACAGTGTTCTCCTTCAGTAATGTCGATCTATGAATACATGCAGTGGCCGGCTATTGATATGCTGTTATCCCATATGCTAAAAAAAGATGGAACCGATCCTATGTTAGTGACTATCAAAGAGGTTTCAAGCGCAGCTAACCAATTTGGCAAGGAACGGGTATTGTGAAAGTTATGGGGCCGGCGGTTGGGATGCTTCTTTCGAAGATTTCAAGAGAATCGGAGATTGGCTGGCCGTTCATGGGATCAATTTCTTCAACCAACTGGAATTATGGCGTTAATGGGATTGTCGTAAAGGGCGCATGGGTGAAATTATGTCTTTGCTGCCTGAAGAAAGGGCTGAAATAGTACATACCGTTCCCTATATCGTTTGGGTGCCAATCCCTTCGCCAGGTACTGGCTTAAGATTTTAGAACCCGCCGACATATGGTGTGCGGATGTGTTTACTTGGTCTCGCTTGCTTGAACATGATGGTTTTCAGGTACTGCAGATGACGCAGATCGTGACTCGCGAGAGCAGAGCCGCCTTGACGGTCGTATTTTGACTTCATCTCTTGGTTCTCCTAGGATTGGGGAACATCGGGATGCGATCTTAAAAGAGTCACGATTAGCTGCTTATACTACAATAGTTATGATTGGGGATTTTGTGAAATTATTAATCCTTTTTAAAACAAAAATAGGAATATTCCGGGTATTATTTGCGGATCTTTTCATCCAAAAGGAATGAATAAGCGGTGCCTCATTATTCGAACTCAATACAAACGGCTGCTGCAGAATAAGCGAATACCTCGAACGAAACGTTAGTTTTGTTAATGGTAATAGCCCCCTCACTGCTCGGCACCCTTCTTTCATTCGTATCGACATAATAAGCTTGTTTTACATTTTTGAACAAACGCAGTTTTGCTGTTGTTTCGTTTCCTTCCGTTTCGTATACGCGAAGGATCCATTGCTTGGCATGTTGGTCTTCCGGCATCTTCAAAGCGGATATGGCAACCGTGCCTTCTTCTAATTTAAGGAAGCTATTCACTAGAGGTTGAGTTCCGCTATGTTTCGAACCTGATAACACATTTAAGGGATGGTTATAACGATAAGCTGTATCAACCAGCTGAGTATCGCCTTCAGGACGTATAAGGCAAACTGCGAACCGGAATTTGTGGTGGTTGCCAAGGTCGGGATAAGGATCGGGCTCATATGAACTGCGAATTAACGATATGGAAAGTGAATTATCGAATCCACGGAAACCATATTTGGTATTAGTCACCAACATGACGGAAGATTTGGCCTTCTCTTGGCGAATGCCAAGGGCCCAACTGTTGCCCGGCACATCCATATCGAGCGGCTGCCGTTCGACTGTTCCGAAGGGGACATCATATTTATAGGAATCGCAAGGATAACCAAGCGGCCAATGGAAATTCAATTGAGGAATGTTTGTGCTTTTTGTGCCGATTTCCTGCCAGTCGCATTCCACTTGAAAATCAAGCAGCGAGCTGCCTTGGTCGAGCGAGACGACCACTTTCAGCTTTGAATTGGCGAACTCGAGATCATATTGCAGAGCTTGACGTACGATGCCTTTCGACAACATCTTCAGCTTCACAGAACTATGGACATTCTTGATGTCCATATATCTCCCGATCCACCATGCCGACATGCCTTTATGGGGATCCTCCGCGATTAACCGGAAAATGCCCGCGGGGCGCAAGCCATCAATCATTTCTTCGCCGGCCACTTTATCAGTCATTGAAAGAATAGTTGCATGAGTAGGGTGGAAGGTCACCTTCATCCGGTCATTCTCCAGCACGAAGATATCCGGATGATCAACCCGCGGATCATCCGGAGTGAAGGGTCTGACCTCGGATTCTCCGGTAGAAATGGTATAGGTGCTGTAACCGCATGCCGGGGCTTTGCCATAGATCAGCAAGCGGATGAAATCGTGCCCCCAATAATGATTGTATCCCTGGTCAATAATTTGATAGTCCGTTACGGTTTCGCCGCTGTCTTTCACAACCAGCGTTTTGATTGGGCTTTTCCAATCCCATAGTATAAACTCTACAGCTTCTTCACGGTCATAAACCGAAGAGTTGAACAAGTGAATGATTCGTATATTTCCGCGACCGCGTTCGACCTGGGTGATTTTATAATCGCGTGCGCCATATCCGACGCCGGCGCCTTCAGATACGGAATGCAGGTCGTTGTCGTCTGTTAATCCGGTTGTATCCACCGTGTTTGCGACGGCCTCCAAAGCCAGCTTGCGGTTTGTATTGGCAATAGCCATGGTATTCTGGAATAATCCCATCGCATGCTCACGGGTTTCGATCACCCCCGAACCCGGCAGAATGTCGTGAAATTGATTAAATAATACGTTTCTCCAAGCTTCCTCATAGGAAACGAATGGATATCTTGAACCTGTGGCGACAGCAGCAGCGGCACTGAAAATTTCTGCTTCGTTTAAAGTCGTCTCGCCGATCCGATTGGCCATTTTAATCCGGGTTTGAGTTGTATAGCAGCCGGAGAACACAAAGTTCCGCTCGCCGTGTACTATCGGCAGCTTATCGGCAGCTTGTTCAGCCAGATTATAAAATTCACGGAAGGTGCCAAAGCGGATGTTCGGATAAATCGGCCACTTGCTCATATCCTGTATCCGTTCCAAGTCGCGGCGAGTCGGTCCGCCGCCATGATCTCCAACGCCATAGACATTCAAATAGGTGTTTAGGCCGGTTTGCCGGCATATGTCCGGCACGTATGAACCTAATATCGGTTGGATGGAATCGTTATACCATGTCGGTTCACGGTAGACAATGATGGATTTGCCTGACGGCGCCATCCAGCGGTATAAAATCTCTTTATCCTCTCCACGGCAATGATAGTAGAACTTAACTCCGCCGTTGGCCAGAATCTCCGGCACATGGACGCTATGTCCAAACGTATCCGGCTCAAAATCGAGATTAAGACTGTCCGGATCGATTTCCAACAGTCGGGATAAGTACCGCTTTGAGTAGAGTAAATGCCGTGATAAGCTTTCCCCGTTGGGCATGTTTTTGTCCGCTTCCACCCAATGGGACGCCGTAACCTCCCAACGCCCTTCTTTCACCCTTTGTTTGATTTCCTTCAACATCTCTGGCGCGTATTGCTCCACGATCCGGTAAACCGAAGCTTGGGATTGCGAGAAAGTGAACTCCGGATACTCATTCATCAGATTGAGCATGGTACGGAACGAATCGATTGTAACCGCCACGGTTTCATCCCATGGCCACATCCAGTTCATGTCGATATGAGCATGAGCGGCACAAATGACATCATAGCTTTTGGCAGCGGATGCGAGAGAGTTTAGCAGTTTTTCAGTATGCAGAGCCGTATGCCTGGCAATCACGCCTTCCCCGGCCATTTGATTTTCGAGGTAAGTTAACGATAGTTGAATCGTTTCGTCATATTGATGTCCTTTTACTTTGGAGATTTCGTAAGCGTAAACCAATTGTGAAATGATTCGTTCTCCCCAATAGCCCGGTTTATTCGGTATTTTCTCATCCCAATACGTATTGGGCAGGTTTCCCAGCAGCTGTCTCAGCCGGTTATTAATTGACTTCATGGATCCATTACCTCCGAAATTATAATGTTTAGTATTATTAAATCATTGTAGTTTACGATTATACCTATGAATTGTTTTAATGTAAATAAACTTATTTGTGTACATGGTGTTTTCTCCTAAGTGCCATATATATTGATAAAATGCACAATAAAAACAAAAAATCACCTATTTATTTGATTTCTTTTTTTCTGTATACTTAAAATCAAGGAGAGGAGAAAGCGCTTTCTTCTCACTAAAATTAGCATAACTCACTTATATGGGAGGAGATTTAAAGATGGATTACAATATTCGAATCGTAAAGTTAGGCGCTATTAAAAAAAGCTGGACAATTGTATTGGGATCGCTTTTCCTGCTGCTGTTGCTACTGTCATTTTCCCAATCCCCTGTTTATGCGGTTCCGCCGGGTTGGACTATCGTATGGCAGGATGAATTCAATGGAACTGCGCTGGATCGATCCAAATGGGATCCTTATTACCCGGATGCAACCAGTGATTTTATTCATTCGAGTTCCAGTTTTGCTTACCATACCCAGAATGCTTCAGTATCGGATGGCACATTGAAAATCAAAATAGAAAAAAACCCGGTTACGATCGGGGATAAGACAGTCCAGTACCGGACAGGATCGGTCACCTCGAAGTATGTTCCCTATGTATATAAATACGGATACATTGAAGCATCGATCAAGATGGCTTCGACTCCGAATCTAAATAACGCATTTTGGCTGCTGCCAAGCGAAGGGTTCTTGAAATTTACCGGTAACGGCAACGAGGTTGACATTGTAGAGTACTACACCGCAGACTCTATCGGGCAGTACAGTAACGGAATGTACTGGGGCAGTTATTGGGGAGCCCTGTATACCGAGAATGCTTTTGTGAATGCGCCGGGGATCAAAACCGGCTTTCACAAATTCGGGTTTGAGTCGAACGGCCAGATTGTAAAATTCTATTACGACGATGTGCTGGTAAGAACGTATTTCGGGGAAGGAGTTCCCCAAGGTTTTCATGACCTTGTCTTCTCCGTATCCGGTTCCAATTTTGACGATGCGACCTTGCCTGCCAACATGGAAGTTGATTATGTAAGGGTATATACGAAAGACGGAACGACACCGGAACAGCTGCCTCAACCGGACTACAGCAATAAAGTAATAAATCCCGGCTTTGAAAGTGAAGACCAAACAGGTTGGACGGGGTGGGGCTCATGGTCTGTCGTGAACAGCAACGCGTATTCCGGCAGTATTAGCGCACAGGTACCTCCGAATGCTGCGGCTGAACAAGTGGTTACTGGCCTGCAGCCGAATCGGACTTATACGTTAAAAGCATGGGTCAAGACGGCAAATTCGACCAATACGGCCTATCTGGGAGTTAAAGAATACGATTTGTTTAAAACGGGCGAAGATACGAACGTTTCAACAAACAGTACGGCCTATCGGCAGCTGTCGGTCAACTTTAAAACGGGGATCTATGACACGTCGGCGAGAATCTATCTGTACGTGCCCGGTTCGGCATCGGGTTACACATACGGCGACAGTTTCGAGGTCGTAAAAGACCAGGAAAATTATGCGTTGGATGCGCCGGCAACTGCAAGCAGCAGTGCCGATAATTTTCTTTATGCTCCTTTTAATGCTGTTGATGGACAGGCGACAGGGGTGGATACGACCAAGTGGTCTTCCGTACTCGGCCAGGAAACCTCATGGCTGCAAGTGGATTTGAGACAAGTGCGAGACATCCGGAGATATGTTGTACAGCATGCCGGTGTCAGGGAGAACTGGGGTACGCAGAGCATCAATACGAAAGATTTCAAATTTCAGGTCAGTTCCGATGGAACAGTCTGGCAGGATGCAGATGCGGTAACGGGAAATACGGCGAGTATAACGAACCGTACGGTAACTCCTGTCAATGCACGGTATGCAAGATTGTATATTACGAATCCTCAAACCGAGACAACAAATCGGGCTGCAAGAATATACGAATTCCAGGTGTTCGGCCCTCCGTTGCCACCGCCTCCCGCTCCTCTGATTACGATCCAAAATCCCGGGTTTGAAACAGGGAATGCTACGGGGTGGACTGGCTATGGAGACTGGACGGCCACGAATCTGTCTCCCAATACGGGCAACTATAGTGTGCGGGTAGGTCCCGGGGGTGGGACTGAGCAGGTGATTAACAATTTAAATTCCAATACGACCTATATATTGAAAGCATGGACGAGATCTCAACAGGGCTACCCCTTATATCTGGGTGTTAAAGATTTCGGCGGACTAGAGGTAGGCGGGGAAAACAAAAGCAATCTTTATTCCCCGACAAGCATAGAGTTTACAACAGGCAGCACGAATACCTCGGTTAAAATCTATTTATACCGACCGGCAACGGTGTCGGGCAGCACACCATCCACTGTAACAGGCAGTGCTTTTGCGGATGATTTTACTTTATCCGCAGCTCCTGCCCCTTTACCCAACAAGGTGACCAACCCCGGATTTGAGAGCGGAAGCACAACCGGTTGGCAAGGATATGGGGCGTGGAGAGTTGTGAACGGCAGCGCGCATTCGGGCAGCTACAGCGCCGAAGTAAATCCCGGCGGCGCTGCCGAACAGACCATCACAGGACTTACACAGAATACGGTCTATACCTTA
>DASWUO010000234.1:0-4599 GCA_036401615.1 Bacilli bacterium
AAACTAACGAAATACTGCGAAAGATGGGAAGCCCTGAAATTGATTGGAAAATCGCTGATTTAGCCCTATAACAAGGAAATGAATACTTTATTTAATTAATGACATTAATAGTTAATCATATAGGAGGACATCATGTTAGTCACAACTACATACGAACCAACGACGGATGTGGTCATGCGGTCCAAACTGCTGGCTGAAAGAATGCAGGGCCATTGGGTTCCAAGGTTGAAAAGATCTTTGTCCAAATTAAGAGCCTTATATGGGGAAGAAGCAATCCTGGTTGTATCGGAGAAGGACCTTAAGTATTACCACAAGGGGGATACAGCGGCTTTCTTTCACCCCAGCACGGCAATGGTTCGAATAAAGCGGTTATTATCCGGAGAATCGGATATATTGGTTAAGGTGTCTAATGTCGAACAAGGAGATGCCGTGCTGGATTGTACGGCAGGTCTGGCCTCGGATGCGATTGTCTTTTCCCATATTGTCGGCCGCCAAGGCAAGGTTACTGCACTGGAGAGTGAAGCCGCGATCTGTTTACTTCTTGAAGAGGGACTCAAAGCTTATCCATCCGATGTGCCGGAATTAGTCGAAGCGATGCGGCAAATCGAAATGATTCATTCGGATCACCTGTCTTACCTCAAGCAGCAAAGTGATTCAAGTTATGATACAGTGTATTTCGATCCGATGTTTCGCCGTCCAATAAAGGAATCAAGTTCGCTTAGTCCCCTCAGGGACATTGCTAATCATTATCCGATCAGTGCTGAAGCTATTATAGAAGCACGAAGAGTGGCCAGAAAGACGATTGTTATGAAAGAGCATAGTGACAGCAGCGAATTTGCAAGGTTGGGTTTTACAAAAGTGTTTAAATCTAATACTAAAATTGCTTACGGGGTGATTGAATGAATCCACAATCTAATCAACCGCTTGCCGCAGCTAAACCTAAGCTGATTGTGCTGCTGGGACCCACTTCCGTAGGAAAAACCCGGTTAAGTTTGGAGATTGCCAAAAAATTTCAATGCGAGATCATTTCCGGTGATTCGATGCAGGTATATCGGGGTATGGATATTGGTACGGCAAAAGCAACACCCGATGAAAGACGAATGATTCCCCATCACTTAATAGACATTCGTGAGCCGGATGAACCCTTCTCGGTTACAGAATTTCAGGATTTGGCCGGGAATGCCGTGAAAGAGATCTTTGACAGAGGGCATACTCCCTTTATTGTTGGCGGAACGGGTTTGTACATTGAAGCCTTCTGCTACGGATTTGAATTTAGCGTTGGCGGAATGGATGAACGCTTTCGTCAGGATCAAGCGGAGTATGCTGAGCAGTACGGGATAGAGGCGCTGCACAATAAATTAAAACAGGTTGATCCCGAATCCGCAGACCGCATTCACCCCAATAATCTAAGGCGGGTTATCCGGGCATTGGAGATTGTCCATATGACAGGCATAACGATGACCCAATCGCTGGAGGACCAGAAGCGGCAATCCCCCTATGACCTGTGTCTCATTGGTTTAACCATGGATCGGGAGCTGTTATATGAACGAATTGAGCAACGAATCGATATCATGTTAGATAAGGGACTCATTCAAGAGGTTCAGGTTCTTTTATCCAAAGGGTACACCAGGAGTATGGTATCCATGCAAGGCTTAGGGTATAAGGAAATCATTGGATACCTGGAAAATGAGTATTCTTTGGCAGAAGCGGTTGCTATGCTTAAACAAAGTACAAGAAATTATGCCAAAAGGCAAATGTCATGGTTTCGTCACATGAAGGACATTCAATGGGTAGATGTTACCGATTCAGTAAATTTTTCTGCCTATTTAAATATAATTAGTGATATAATAGCAGGAAAGTTTTCGAATAGCACTGAATATAATTGAGAAGTGCAAATAAGCATTGGGGGTTACAATTAATGAACAAGTCGATCAACATACAGGATACTTTTCTAAACCAATTGCGTAAGGAAAGTGTTGCTGTCACCGTCTATCTAACGAACGGGTTTCAGATTAGGGGAATCATCAAAGCCTTTGATAATTTTACAATTATCATCGACAGCGAAGGCCGCCAGCAGATGGTTTATAAGCACGCCATCTCTACCTTCACTCCCTCACGAAATGTGTCCTTGGTGAATGATACTTCAGGGGAATAGAAACTTTTACCCATCAACTCACGTCTAATTTAATAGTCTGACTTTGGAGCAACCCGATTTAGCATTGGGTTGTTCTTTTCATACAAACAACAGTTTCTTCGGAAACTCAAGGGAAGGTTGACCCAAGATGACAGCTTCAAAAAAAACAAGTCCTCCTAAAAAAAAGGTGTTCAATAAGAAAATGTTTTTTATCTGGTCTTTTATTACTTGCGCTCTGGGAATCTTCTTTGCCATGGCTGTTTACCTGGTGGTTATCCTGAATGGTGAAAAAATGTTAAAGGCCAATGCCGACCAGATGGATATGGATGAAGCTTCCGTCATTTATGATATTAATAACAATGAGGTATCTAAGCTCTATAAGGAAAACCGCGAATCGGTTTCTTTGGATGAGGTGCCGGAGCGTTTAAAACAAGCCTTTATTGCGACTGAGGACAAACGGTTCAATTCACATGACGGAGTAGATTTCTATTCCATAGGAAGGGCTCTTGTCAAAGATATCATCCAAGGCAGCGCCGTAGAAGGCGGGAGCACGATTACCCAACAGTTGGCCAAAAACATGTTTCTCTCCCATATTTCCACGGAAAAGACATTGTTTCGTAAAGCCAAAGAGGCCTCCTTCGCCGTTGCGCTTGAAAACAACTACTCAAAGGACGAAATTTTGGAAATGTACCTCAACCGGATTTTTTTTGGAAATGGAGCCTACGGGGTTAAGGCAGCTGCAGCACGTTATTTTGGAAAACCTGAACTAAAGGGGGATGCCGATGGCAAGAATGGATTAACTCTTGGTGAAATGGCTTTTCTAGCCGGTATTCCTAAAGCCCCCTCGAAATTTAACCCCATTTCCAATATTGAGTTGGCTATGGAACGCAAAGCCGTTGTATTAAAGCTCATGTTTGACCAAGGGCTTATCACGGAGGAAGAAAAGAATGCTGCGAATGCTGAACTTTATACGCCGCCGTCGGACGTTAAGAACCAAGCTTATTTAACGTATATTGATTATGTGATGGAGGAAGCCCAAGAAGTTACAGGATTAACTGAGGACGAACTAAACAGAAACGGATATAAAATTTATACTACACTTAATACGGAAGCCCAGACCATTATGGAGACGACATTCAAGAACAGGAAGTTTTTTCAAAAAGACGGACCTGAGCAGATAGCACAAGGAAGTATGGTCATCCTCAATCATAAAGACGGGGGTATTGTGGCTATGATTGGCGGGCGTGATTATGTGCCTAAGGGTTTAAACCGTGCTACTGTTCCGCGCCAACCGGGATCGGCATTTAAGCCCATTTCCGTCTATGGCCCGGCGTTAGAAACAGGGGATTGGAACCCGTATTCCATGCTCAAGGACGAGAAGATGTCATTCGGCAGCTATTCTCCGCGGAATTATAATAATAAATACCTTGGAGAAGTGAGTATGTATGAAGCGGTCAAACTCTCGATTAACTTATCGGCAGTTTGGCTGTTAAACGAGATTGGATTGAAGAAAAGCATGCAATTCTCCGCCAACTTGGGTATGCCTTTGAAATCCGCTGACCGGAATTTAACCATTGCTCTTGGCGGACTTACCGAGGGGGTAACTCCCTTGCAGATGGCGCAAGCCTACGGCGCCTTTGCTAACGGGGGAAAACTTAATAAGGCCCATGCCGTTGTGAAAATTTTGAATTATGAAGATGAAAAAATCTACTCCTTTAAACCGGATGCCAAACAAGTCATGAGCGAAGAAACCGCCTATTACATGACACTATTGCTGCAGAAGGTAACAGCAGCAGGGGGAACCGGAGCCAAAGCTGCCATGAAAAGACCGGTTGCCGGGAAAACAGGAACAACCCAAAGCGGATTAAAAGGCGTATCCGGCAATCGGGATATCTGGTTTGTAGGGTACACCCCGGAATGGACGGCTTCGGTGTGGATGGGTTTTGATAAAACAGACAAAAAACATAATATTACGGTCGGCAGCGGGAGCACGGCTCTGATCTTCAAAGAAGTGATGTCCAAAGCCTTAGCTAAAGTAAAAGTTACAGCTTTCACAAAACCCAAGGGGGTTGCAGAATTAAAGGGACCTCCCGAAGCTGTGAAAGACCTGACAGCCGTCTATCTTGATGAGAATATGGATATTGTTGAGCCGAACGAAGATGGGGATATAGAGACAGAACCCGATGGAGAAACAGACGGGCTGCTAGACTTGGACTTATTAGACACAGAAAAGGATACTGTAATAAGCCGGGTAGTGAACTTATATTGGTCAACAAATGAGGAAGACCTTGAATTTAGTGTATATCGCAAGAAAACAGGGGAAGCTGAGTTTGTTCTTATAACTGAAACCGCAGCAACTTCGATTAACGATACATCCGTGGAGGGCGGAGCAACCTACGAGTATTACGTGATAGCCCGTCGGGTTGAAGCCAATTTAATAAGCGAGAAATCCAATGTGGCCAAGA
>DASWUO010000235.1:0-12583 GCA_036401615.1 Bacilli bacterium
ATTTTATTGCCGGGATCACAGCAGGAGCGGTAAAGGGATAGAGGTGTTCCATATGGTTAAACAAACGACAGTCCCCGTGCAAGTGGAACGATATGCTTTTGGTCCGCCCAAAGGATGAAATAGTTAAAGAAGGTTTCTCGAATCCGAACAGGATGGGGATACTTTACGATGAGAGCAGCCTGATTCCTCATTTCCAGTGGCTGGTCTTCCGACGGGAGAATGAAGCAGGCTTTCTGACATTGGATGGAAGTCTTGACCACTTTGGGGCTGGTTCCATAAGGTTTCAAAGGATGGAATGCCTCCGAACGGCATACTTCTTCAATTGGGCCTTCAGACAAAATCGCAGAAATTTGGAAGAAACCATCGATTCCTTCATATCGTTCATCCGAGACTCTATGCCAGTTTGCTGGATAAGGAAAAGAAACCCGGTATAACAGATTCGTGTAAATCTTATACGGATGGTTCACAAAAACAGGTGGGGACCATTGTAAAGCTGTGATGCGGCCACGGCCTCCGTCAACAATCCTTAGCGGTCTTGGATTTCGAAGATCCACCATCCAGATCTGGCTGGCTATTCCTGCGTCCCCACACCCCGATAAATAAGCTAAACGGTTTCCGTCAGGTGACCAGCTCACCGGGGTAGCGAAGCAATCCGAGAATGCCCAGGTTCTTTTATGTTGGCCAGTCCGGCTATCGGTTTGAATAAGGGAGTAATATTTGTTTTGGTCAAAATCAGTGGCGCTATAGGCGATTACTAACGAGTCAGGAGACCATTCCGGAAAATAATTCTTGGCGAGAGGTCCGCCTTCCAGGGAATATAGTTGTCCATTTGCCAGATCCATGGTCGTGATAATGGATATGCTGACTCCGGGAGAAGTGAAGAGCACGAAGCTGCCATCGGGAGAAAGCCGGACATTATGAAGCGGTCCATCTGTGTTTTCAGTCAACTGTTGTTTGTTCGTACTATCCGCATTGATTTTATAGAGCTGGCTGATCCCCGCTGAATCCGGAGCGGCAAACAGAAGCTCCCGACCTGAAGGAAACCATTGGGCATCGCTGGCTCCCGGTTGTTGGATCGTGCTGCTGGTATGGGACCCAACATTGTAAATAACAATCTGTTCATTTTTAACATAGCTCAAGAACCTGCTGTCCGGTGACCAGTCCAACAGCGTATAAGGTTCAATTTGATCAATCTGCGCAACATGTCCTGTACCTATATCAAGGATATAGACAATGTTCCGCTTTCCAATAAAAGCGATTTTCCTGCTATCCGGTGACCAATAAGGAACGGAAAATTCTTCTCCCAGTCCTTGTGTCAAACGAATTTGACGGCCATCCGAAAGGCGATAAAGCCAAATATCGTGGGTTCCTCCGCGATCCGACGTATAGGCAATCCATCCAGAGTCATCCGGCCGCTGCGTATAGAAACTTTCCATGAGTAAATCCTCCCTGAAAAACTGAATTTAACTTCCTTTCAGTTTATTCAGGCAAAGAACAATAGGCGCATGGATAGCGTTTATTTTACAAATTCTATTTTATGAAGTTCTATGAGTTAATTTTCAACCCATTCATGAAATTTTTCAACTCCGATCTGTGGTTAACGATGCACTTCCACATCTCCTGAATAAATTTTTACTTCTTGTCCATCTTTAAGCTTGATAATTAAAGCCCCTGAGTCATCGATGGATTGGGCGATGCCTTCTACCCTTCCCCGCGAAGTGTGAACTTTAATAGGCCTATGTAAACTAATACTTAAAGCCTCCCATAACAATCGGATAGGAGCGAAACCTTGTTGATGTATAATAGCATATAAGTCCTCAAACTCCTGCAGAAAAGCAGCTATAAGCTCCTCACGGTTTACTTCTGATCCTGATTCAATCAAAAGGGAAGTTGCAATATCTTGTAACTCAGCCGGATAATCTTCTCTTGTAAGATTAACACTGATTCCGATCCCTGCGATAACATATCGGAGGCGTTCATCTTCCGTGCTTGATTCCAATAAGATACCGCTCACTTTTTTACCTTTAATTAATAAATCGTTTGGCCATTTGATGCCAATATCGACAGGGAGCAAATTAGTAATGGTTCGGCATAAAGCAACCGATACCAAGAGTGTAAGCTGCGGTGAAAGCTGTAAGGGAATCTGCGGGGTAAGCACGATGCTTAACCATACCCCTTTCCCAGCAGGAGAAAACCAATTTCTGCCCATTCTCCCGCGTCCTGCTGTTTGCTGTTCAGCTATTACTACAGCACCTTCCTTTGCCCCTCCAGCAACCAAGCTGTGCGCAATGGACTGGGTTGAGTCCACCTTATCGTAATAATGCAGACTTCGCCCCATAAATTTTGTTTGAAGCTTATTTATAATCGAAGGGATGTCAAGACGCGATGGCTTTCGTTTTAACCGGTAACCCCTCCGTGGAGCCGCATCAAATTCATACCCGTAGTCGCGCAACTCTTGGATATGCTTCCAAATGGCTGTCCGACTGCACTTTAGTTTCTTGCTAATGAATTCCCCCGAGATAAACCTATCCGGATGCTCATTTAATATTTGCAGAATCTTCTCATTCATGGGTAGAACTCTTTTCTGTTTGATAATAAAACAGGGCCTTTGCAAGCAACTGTTCTTTCCGATTAGGCAGCAGCTTGAAAGCGACATCTATTAATAATCGATCCAATATCTCTTTAATCCACACGCCTGGAAACGGATGTATCTTTAATAAGTCTTCACCGGAAATCTTAAGATCACTTACAGTTTCAACGGTGACCCCTTGTATAATGTCAACAGTTTCATGGAGCTTCTCTTCATTGAAATCCCGTAACCATACCAAATTATCATTTGTGCTGTTCAAGTTTGCTGCGTTCAGAAACGGTACTATTGTCAACCAGCTAGTAACTGCGGCTTTCCCAAATTGAATCGTACTTTGAACCCAGTCCCGCCAATTCCATTCTGAAGAATGCTCCATGTGAACCCGGATCCATTCGTGAGAAACAAGAAGTTTATGGATATAATCGATTTTTCTTTTGGCAAAAGTTAGTTTATGAAGTGTTTCTCTCGCCTTGCCGGCTTGCATCCCCATTAATATAAATAAATAAACCCATCTTGCTTCCTTGTTGTCAATCCTAGGTAAGTCAATTAAATTATATTGCAGGGTATATTCAAAATTTTCAAGAGTCAATCCTGCATCCACTTTGAAATATTTGATCAGTTTACTTGCAGCAAGCAGTTCAATAGCTTTGTGGGGAAAGCTTCCTTCCACCATTTTCTCCAGTTCCACTCTTATCCGCTCCATTGCAATATGCTTTAGGGCAGGGCCGGTGATCATCAGAGCCTTCCATGTTTCCTCTTCGACCTCAAGCCCATACTCGGAAGCGATTCGAAGGCAGCGCATCATCCTTAAAGCATCTTCGTTGAAACGGTCTATTGGGTTACCTACACATCGCAATATCAGATCCTGCAAGTCCTGTTTCCCATGAAACGGATCTATTAGCTGTCCGTCAAGACCAAGGGCCATAGCATTAATAGTAAAGTCCCGCCGTTTAAGATCCTCTTCAAGGCTAGAAACAAATTCAACCTTTCCCGGTCGGCGTTTCTGCACATAATCCGATTCTGTGCGGAAAGTAGTAACTTCAAATGCATGGACTTTCATCATGACAGTCACGGTTCCATGCTGCAAACCAGTGGGTGCTGTATGCGCAAATAAGCCCATTACCTCTTCCGGCAGGGCGGAGGTGGCAATATCAATATCTTTAACGGGTTTATTAAACAGCAAATCACGTACATAGCCGCCTGCGAAATAGGCTTGGAAACCATGACCAGTGAGTACTTTAATAATCTCAGAAGCTTCTTTTTCCATATTTAACTGAAGAGTTACAGCGTCCGACACAATTCATCCTCTATGGGCAACGTTGTGCCCAATACTCTGTAATAAATTTCTTCATACTGTTTCGTAATTAAATCATTGCAGAATTTATGGGAAGACCTTTCAATACAAGCCTGTGAGAATTGTTTATAGAGTACCCTGTTTGATAATAATCTAACAGTGAATTCAGACATTGCATGGATATCACCAACTGGAGCCAAGAATCCCGTTTCCCCATGGCTTATCAGCTCAGGAATCCCCCCTACATTAGTGGCCACTGTAGGCACTCCGCATGCCATAGCTTCTAGGGCCACCAATCCAAAACTTTCCTTCTCGGAGGGCAGAAGCAATACATCAGCCATGGAAATCACTTGGGCAACATCATCTTGTTTTCCTAAGAAATGAACCCGGTGAGAAAGGCCTAAATCTCTTATTCTACTGTTTACTTTAGGCAGATCGGGGCCTTCGCCCACAAAGACCAAGTGCGACGGGATTTGCTCATTCACTTTGGCGAATATTTCTACAACATCCCCTACCCGTTTAACCGGTCTAAAGTTGGAAATGTGCATCAGTATTTTTTCATTCGGCGGCGCAAAATCAGCCCTGTAAGAAGCACAATTGCGCGGGTAGTAAATGCGTTTATCGACAAAATTATAGGTTAGATCTATGGGTTTCTCGATAGATAACAGGTTTCTGGTTTCCTTAATTAAATCATTAGATACAGCTGTCACCGCATCACTTTGGTTAATGCCCAACCGGATTAAATCCCGTAATGATTCATCATGGCCCAGCACCGTTATATCCGTACCATGCAGGGTAGTGACTACCTTTAAATGTTCCCCTACCATTTGCTTAGCAAGAAAGGCGCATATCGCATGGGGAACCGCATAATGAACGTGAAGCAGATCCAACTCCTGCATCTTTACGACTTGGGCCATTTTACTGGCCAAGGCTAAATCGTATGGAGGATAACGAAATACATAATAATCGTTGACCTCAACTTCATGGTAAAATAAATTTTTCTGATAATGTCCTAATCGAAAGGGCATGGAATTGGTTATAAAATGAACCTGATGGCCTTTTTCAGCCAAGAGCTTCCCTAATTCTGTAGCTACAACTCCTGAGCCGCCTAATGACGGATAACAGGTGATGCCAATTTTTAATTTGTTAATCATGAATTTACCTCCCAATCTAAGGTCTACAAATAAAATATATTCCTGCTTTTCTTAAAATAGATTGATAAAGGTGGGCTGCTTGGAGACGAACCCTTCTGCGTATTCAACTGCCTGCTGTTGACCCATCAGGCGGTCACGGGTTTCAATCCGCTCTAAATACCTTTGATTTATGGGTGTCTTCACCCTGTCATGGCTGCTGACCGGATCAAATTGAGATTTATATTCACGTAATGCAGCTTGTTTATCGTTATAGAATGGCGACACGTCCAAGACCATATCCGGTTCATACACATCGTTAATAAAATAATAAATGAATTGTTCAACCTGAAAGCTTGGAATATCCGGCAAATATTTACGAAGCTTGGCATTAAAGACAGCTTCCTCTACCAATCGGCTGCAGGCTTCATGATCCGGATGGCGATCCTGCCAATAGGGAGCAAATACAAGCCGGGGCTGAAATTTGCGAATCTCTCGTGTAATGAGTTCAATGTGTTCTTTGCACATAAATAAACCGCGATCCGGTAATTCCAGATTGGTTCTGCTATGAAGCTTTAAGATCGACCCGGCTGACTCCGCTTCACGCCTTCTACTCTCAACGGTTCCGTTCGAAGACATCTCCGCTAAGGTTAAATCACAAATACCGACTTTATAGCCGGCATTCGTATGTTTCCTTATGGTACCGCCCATTCCAATCTCAGCATCATCAGGATGCGCGCCAAACACAAGGATATCTAACGACATTCCCATTATACGGCACCGGGTTTATATTTATGAACTAATTCGCGCCAGGCAAAATCTCCGCGGTCTAAAGCTTTTACAAGTATCTCTGCAGTAGCTACATTCGTTGCAAGGGGAATCCCTTGTACATCACACAACCTCAACAATGCCGAAATATCAGGTTCGTGGGGTTGGGCCATAAGAGGATCTCTCAGAAAAATAATTAAATCCATATCATTCTGTGCCACCATAGCCCCAATCTGTTGGTCGCCGCCAAGAGGTCCCGACATGAAACGAAATACATTCAACCCAGTTTCCTGAATAATTCTTAATCCTGTAGTTCCCGTAGCAAACAAATTATATTTCAAAAAAACTTGTTTAAAGGCTAAACAGAAGTTAACCATTTCATCTTTCTTACGGTCATGGGCTACCAGGGCAATATTCATCGAATGTGTCTCCTTTATTCCACGAAATGTTCGAAGCCATAGACGATACCCGTGAGGTCCATGACTTTCTTGACGGCCACATTGACTCCCGGCATATAACCCGCACGGTCGTAGGAATCATGGCGTATCTTTAAGGTTTGGCCAAAGCCTCCGAAGATGACTTCTTGTTGTGCAAAAACCCCGGGAAGACGAACGCTATGTATCCGGAATCCATCATAATATCCACCCCGGGCTCCTTCAATTTTTTCCTCTTCATTGGTATTTCCTTGGCGCAGCTCTTGACGTGACTTCGAAATCATCTCTGCAGTTTGTATGGAAGTTCCCGAGGGTGCATCCAGCTTCTGGTCTCCATGATATTCAATAATCTCAACATGGGGCAGATATTTGGCTGCTTGGGCAGCGAATTTCATCATTAAGATAGCTCCAATTGAGAAGTTAGGAGCAATAATGCCTCCTATGCCATATTGACGACTTAGCTTGTCCAAGAATTTGATATCTTCCGGAGTAAATCCTGTTGTTCCAATGACCGGCCTAACTTTTAATTCGATGGCTGTTTTTGTATTGGATATGACAGAATGGGGGGTTGTAAAGTCAACCATGACATCTGCTTTGGATTCAACCAAGGTTAATTCCAAATCTTTCTTCACCATCACTCCGCAAGCATCCTTACCTACAACCTTGCCTATATCCACTTCCTCCGAATAAGGATCAATGGCACCGACCAACTCTAATTCAGGATCATTTAAAACCATGAGGACCACTTCTTGTCCCATCCTGCCCAAAGCTCCGGTTACCGCTACTTTTATCTTCGATTTCATCCCTATACATTCCCTTCAAATTAGCTATGAATTCTTTTTCTGTTTCTTAATGTACTCTGTCAATAACTCACTTGCTGTCTCATGCTGGGGATCTAAAACTAAAGCTTCCTTTATTGCCTGAATAGCGTAATTATAGTCCTCCAACCCGGCGTAGGCAACTCCCATAAGCAAAAAAGCTTCAATGGCCAAAGGGTCTAAGGCAATTGCTTGTTTTAATAAGGAAATCGCCATAAGATGATTACGGTTATCATAATGCAAATATTTCCCTGCATGGATAATTAAGTCCTTCGCACGCAAGTTATACAGGTGAAATTGATATTCCTCCCGGGTCTTGTTTAATTCAATGGCCTTCTGTGCATGTTCAATAGCTTTATGGAGTTTATTGCTCCTTGCGCAAGTTATAGATAGTTTATAATGATAAGAAGCATTGCCCGGATCCGCTGCAATAGCTTGCTCAAACCAAGAAATGGCTTGTTCGAAGTCATGAGCCAAGATGGATGCATAGGCCTTTTTAACAAATTGATCACCGTCCATGTTGCCCATCCCCTCATGCAGAGTAACCTCGAATTCCGGATAAAAGCATCGGAACTTTATTTGCAAGGTAATGGTACAGCATATGAGATTTATTCAGAAACGGTGTTTATCTTGGTCCATCGCTCAGCATCCCTGGTTTGAAATTTATGCATGACCCCTTCGAGGGCACTACTTAAATCAATCCCCAGAGAATTTGCAAAACATATCGTTATAAACAGAATATCGCCTAATTCCATTTCTATCGTGTTTTCTTGTTCCGAAGCTTTTTTAGGCTTCTCCCCATAGCTGTGGTTTACTTCCCTAGCCAATTCTCCAACTTCTTCTGACATTCGAGCCAGCATGGACAGTGGGCTAAAGTAGCCTTCTTTGAACTGGGAGATATAATCGTCCACTTCCTGCTGCATGGCTTTTAATGTTTTGTCCGGCATGCTGTCCCTTCCTCATCATCACTTTTTATGATGATTATAACATACAGCGAAGAAGCACACATCATTTCTCTAAGATGATGTTATTGCTCTGGATCTCCTTTTCGCTGCTTACGAACAGTCATGTAATCACGTTGGACTTGATATTTTCTCCATCCGACGTAAACAAGAACCAGCAGGATAACAGAGGCTAAACCAATCGTTCTAGCTATAATTTCATATTTATTGGTTAAGGAAACATAAGCCTGTTTGGTTTTCTTCATAAAAACTTGGTCCCAAAGTTCATAAAATTGGTTAATAGCCGAATCTATGCGGGCATAATCTATCTGTTTCCTATTCAGTTGAGTCTTCACAAAGGTAAACAAAGAGTCAATTTGTTCTACTGTAATATCATCTCTATTAATCATTATGGAAGGACGTATGATCGTATAATGTTCATACATCCGGCTTGCAGCCTGTCGGGATTGTTCTGCTTGCTTAATCAGGGAAGCCGATTTTATTTCGCCAAGATCTTTGATTAACACTTTATAATATTGCAGCCACATTGGCTGGACAGGATGAGTCATGGCATCCAATGCCAAATGAATTCGAGCAGCGGCTGCGATTCCCTTATCTTGCGAGAACTGCACTGCATTAAACACTCGTTTGGCCTCAATGATCGACTCACTGAGCGCATGAAAACCTTCCAGAGAAGTAACCCCGGAAAAGCTAAATGTACTTGCTAGTATTTCGAGTTTTTGCAATTGCACTTTTACATCTAACAACTTTCCTTCTTGGGCCATATCATAAATTTCTTCAGATGTGTGGATCATTTCCGTTAAGTGGTTAAGTGCTTGGCCTGACACATTCACTGGCAATGGCTTCCCCGAAGCTAAAGATGTACATCCTGATAATACTATACCTACAAGTAAGCAAACGCCGATTAGAATAAACAGGTTTCCTTTCATCTTCATGGACAATCCCCCTTGCAACAAGATATGGAAGGGGATTTGGTTTTAGACCTTTTTTCCTGCGGAAAGTTTGGACCTTAATAAAACATAAGCCAGCAATATACTTAATAAACTTAAGCCCAAAGTAAACCTTTCAATAAAGACTAAGTCATCCTCCAGTTCATCAGGCAGCCATGGGTAAACCATACTATGATAATCAATATAATCATTGCATATCGTCCATATTGCTGCAATGCCTATCAGTAGGGCAGTCAAACGAAAAAACCTTATAAATAACAAGACCTCCACTGCCATGCCTAAGTGGGAAGTCATCAACATCCAATCCTGCCAATTCAGTTGATCCCCTTGAATAGCCCCAAAAACAATCATGGCTACAGCCCAGATGCCATATTTTACGGAAGTCACCACCGCTAAAGCCTCAATTAGCCCCCGAATGAAAGAACGGTTGTTCAAATAATGAACATTATTTCTCCCCTTATAATAATCGAACAGCAAATATATAAGACCCAGGGTGAAGAACAAGCTTGCTGTTGGGCTGTCAGGCACCCATAGAATCAACCAGGGATTCATATCCGTTAAAGTATGAACCATCTGATTATAGTACCATTGATACCCATAAATTGTTCCGAGCAAATTCACCCCCAATAAGCTCCATAGAATTCCGGGTGAAGTTAAGAAGGGCTTACTCCACAAATAAGGAACTAAATCTTTATTCAATACTTTCCACCTGCTTTTATAGATTAAAAAACCTGACAGCCAAGGCGGTCAGGTAATCATTGTTATTCTTCTGCGGAAGCTTTCTGTTTGGCCAGCCAGACTGCTAAATTCGTTAGGTCCTCATCGGTTAACCCTAGAGCAATATTATCCTCATACTGGGCTGCCATCTTGCCCATGCCGTTTTTGATAATGCCCATAATTTCTTCTGCTGAATAGCTGTCCCCAATTCCACGAAGGGAAGGAATCCCTGCGCTTGTTTGGCCTTTCAAATCAACGGCATGACATGTCGCACAGGTTGCTTTCTTGTAAACCCCTTCGTATGAAGGGTCATTCTCTTCCACAATAGCTACAAGCGTTGTGCCTTGATTCACTTTAGTCTTCGGATCTTCTTTACCAGCATGCATCTTTTCCTCACGTTCAATATGTTCAGGGATGATGCCATTAGCCTTCAACTCTTCCTGGTAATGATTCCAAGATACAATAGTTAAATAAATAATAGAAACCACAGACAGCAGCATTAAAGAAGAAGCAATAGGCCGTCTATAGAAACGTCTTTCTTTACCTGTATCAAGAAATGGCACGATCAACAAGGCAGTAAAAGCGATTCCGGGAATTCCCATAGTGCCAAGAACTACAAAGCTGTCTGATAAGTAAGGGTATTTCAACAGCTGGTACATAAACAAGAAGTACCAGTCAGGCATTGGAATAAAAGCTGTATTCGTCGGATCAGCCGGATAACCAAGCGGTGCGGCTTCGGACATAACGAGAACCATAAACCCCACTAAAACTACCGCACCCACCATCCACTCTTTCAATAGAAAGTTAGGAACAAAAGCTTCTGAGCGGCCGGGATATGCTGAATAATCTCTTGGAATAAACGATTGGGTTTGTTTCTTTACGCGTGAATCTCCAACATAAACAACTTTTTCACCCGATTTGTGGTCATGTGCCATGTACTGCTCCTCCATTCATCTTAAAGCGGTCCGGATATGCCTTGCTTACGAATCATAAAGAAATGGGCTCCCAACAAGGCTAACAAAGCACCTGGCAAGAAAAATACATGAATGGCAAAAAATCTGGTTAGTGTTGAAGCTCCAACAATTTGTCCGCCCTGCATCAAATTCACAATATATTCTCCAATAACCGGCGTATATCCGGCGATCTGAATGCCAACCTTGGTAGCAAAGTAGGCTTTGTTGTCCCATGGCAATAAATACCCGGTGAACCCCAAACCCAACATAACAAAAAAGATCAACATGCCTACTACCCAGTTCATTTCACGGGGAGACTTGTAAGAGCCCGTGAAGAAAACACGAAGGGTATGTAAGAACATCATTACGATAACCAAGCTTGCACCCCAGTGATGCATACCGCGGACAATGACCCCAAAAGCCACCTTGTGCTGCAAATAATCTACACTTGCGTATGCATTAATAATATCAGGTACATAGTACAGAGATAGAAACATGCCGGATAAAATTTGGATAGCTGTAATAAAGAACGTCAAACCTCCAAAACAATAGACAAAAGCGGAAAAGTGATGTGCAGGATTAACATGCTCCGGTACTTCGTGATCTGCAACATCCCTCCACATTGGCGTTATATCCAGACGTTCATCAATCCAGTTATAGACCTTCGTTAGCATCTGACTCCACGCCCCCTTATTAATATTTGGTATTAGGAACAATCTTGCCTAAGTAGACAAAACCATTCTCAAGCTTTACGGAAAACTCGTCTAACGGATTTGGTGCTACGGCTAGATTCTTGCCGTCTTTGGTATAATGCGCGCCATGGCAATGGCAAAAATATTCATTGACAAATTCCGGGTTATTATTCCAATTAATTGTGCATCCCAAGTGTTTGCATACAGGAGATAAAGCAAAAATTTTACCATCCGCGCTTCTGGAAATCCAAGCCTCCAATTGAGGATCACTTTCATACCAAGCATCGATTTGATGCACTTTGAACGAGAAGGATTTAGGTTCTTCGCTAATTTGACTTTCTTCCACTACCTTGACCCAAGCAGAATCGGCTTTCGGCTGCAGCATGGGATCAATGGCAAAACGCAAATGGGATATTAAAGGAATGCCTGCTAAAAACCCGCCTGTACCACCAAGAGTGTAGGTTAAAAATTGGCGTCTGGACATCGATTTCCGTTTGACAGGCGCTTCGCCTGATTCTCTTATTTCTTTATTATCAATACTCATCATCGCACACTCCTTTACCAAACGAATCTCGTATCCAATTAGCTTTATTCTCATATCTGATCAATACACAAGGACATAATAATAATAGCTTACGGCTTAGGGGGCGTCAAGAATGAAGCGCTAAAATTCAAGTTTTTGAACAAAATGTTTGTTTGAACTGTTATCAATTTGTCACAAGTTTGCAGATTGATTTATCGCCCACATAGCAATGATCTGATCGGATATCCATTTTTTGTGAACAGACGTCTCCATCTCTTGGTCTTTGGGTTCAATTAGTAAATCAGCATGTTTTAAAGTTATTCCTTCGAGATTTTCATTAGCTGCAGAAATTAGAATAATATAAACCATTCCCTTGGACTTAATCTTTGTGCATATTTGATCAATATAGGCAGAGTAATCAACGGAGGATCTCCCATAATGTATGGCCGGGTAAGTAATTACCCTTCCCTTAAAAGGCACTTCGACCAACTCCATGAGGTCTCTTAACTGCTCCAATCTTTTAGTCAACTCCCAAGGCTCCTCGAGCCCCGAAAGACCTGTAAGCGGCAATAAACACGTATCCAAATAAGGCTGAAGATTAGCCCACTCTGCTTGTTTAATATCACTGAATTTCATCGTTAACCTTCCTCTTTCTTCTTCAATACTCTTCTCGCTTATACTCTTTTCCCTTAACCACGTAGTTTTCCATCGTTCGTTTCATATACATTAAATCCTGATCTGTCAACTCCCTGGCT
>DASWUO010000236.1:0-2042 GCA_036401615.1 Bacilli bacterium
GGTTAAGCGTCCTGAGCAATGTGGATTTACCACAGCCAGAGGGACCGATAAAAGCAGTGATCGCCTTCTCCGGGATTTGCAGCGTTACATTCTTTAAGGCATGAAAACTGCCGTAATGTAAATTTAACCGTTCAATATCAATAAATGCATTCACCCAGAGTAACTCCTCTCAAAACTAATTTCTCTTTTGGTACTTATTGCGAAGCAGGACAGCGGAAAGATTTAAGGTGATCAACAGGATTAATAAAAGCATAATTCCTGCAGCAGCAAGATCATGGAAAGCGATTTGCGGTTTGCCTATCCAGCTGTAAATTTGAATCGGCAGGACGGTGAACTGATCGAAGATACTTTCCGGCAGGAAAGCGACGAAGGTTAAAGCGCCGATCATCACCAAGGGTGCCGTTTCACCAATGGCTCTGGAAACCGCAAGAATCATCCCGGTCAAGATGCCTGAAATGGCTGAAGGCAGCACAGCTTTCTGGACAGTTTGCCATTTGGTAGCGCCTAAAGCATAAGAAGCGTCACGGCGGTTTTTCGGAACAGCCTTAATCGCTTCCTGTGCCGCCACGATAATAATTGGCAGAACCAGCAATGTCATTGTTAAGGATCCGGCAAGCAAGCTTCTCCCGAAATCCAGCCCTCTCACAAACAAAGTTAGTCCAAGAATACCATAGACAATGGATGGCACGCCGGCTAACGTACTTATGTTAAGTTGAATAAACCGCGTCAATCGATTCTTCTTGGCATATTCTTCAAGATAAATTGCTCCTCCTACTCCAACAATAAACGAAAGCGGAACGAGAATGCAGAGCATATAGGTTGTGCCGACCAAGGCGGATTTCAATCCGGATAATTCGGGTTTTCGTGAAGGATAGTTCGTGAATAAATGCCAGGTAAAGTATTTCAATCCATCCAAAACTACATCTATAATCAGTGTTAATAAAGCAACAATACCAAACATAATGGAAAGAATAAACAGGATATGCACAGCAAAATCAAGATTACGCCGGTTTCGAATTTGTTCTTTATTTGTTGTTTCAAGAATATTCTGATTTAGGTTCGTATCCGCATTCATCCTAGTACTCCTCCCTGAAACGTCTTGCAACATATTGGGCTAAGATATTTAACAGGAAAGTGATGACAAACAGCGTCATCCCAACAGCATATATAGAACCGTATTCTACAGTCCCATGCGGTGTATCGCCCAAGCTAACCTGCACAATATAAGCGGTCATCGTTTGAATGCTCTCCAAAGGATCCGCCGTAAGTTTGGGAGTCGCTCCTGCAGCCAGAGTAACGATCATCGTCTCCCCAATTGCCCTTGAGAAAGCAAGAACGAAGGAGGCAACGATACCTGAGAGTGCAGCGGGCACTACAATTTTCCAAGCCACTTCTAAACGGGTTGCTCCTAAGGCATAAGCGCCGTCTCTTAAGGCTCTTGGCACAGCCATCATCGCATCTTCACTTAAAGAGGTGACCATCGGGATAATCATAATCCCCACCACTATACTTGCGCTTAATGCATTAAAAATCCCGGTTTCGGGCAAAATAATACGGATCAGCGGAGTAACAAAAGTAAGTGCAAAATACCCGTACACAATCGTAGGAACACCAGCTAAAACCTCCAAAATCGGTTTAACAATACTTCGCACCCTAATTGGTGCATACTCACTTAAATAAATGGCGCTCATTAATCCAATAGGGATAGCAACCAAGCAAGCAATCAAGGTGACCAGAAAAGTCCCTGACAATAGCGACATAATACCAAAGCTCTTAGGTTCAATAAGTGGAGACCATTTAGTGCTTGTAAAAAACTCTATAATGGATACCTGCTTGAAGAATTGAAAGGTTTCCGTTAACAAGGTGATAACGATGCCTGCAGTTGTAATCACTGAGACAAATGCACATAAAAAAAGAATCACCGGCATGATCTTATCTGCCGCGTAAGACTTCTTGTTCTTAAAAAGAAGCTGCTTTTGGCCTTCTCCCATTGCGTTGTACCCCTACTCTTTACAAGATATTTACAAATATTAACTAAAAAT
>DASWUO010000237.1:0-3263 GCA_036401615.1 Bacilli bacterium
GGTGTCGGTTTTATTGTTGGCGATGGCGTCAATGAACAATCCATTATTGCCGGCTCACAGTCAAACGTTGATGACGTTGGTGTTGGTGATGGCTTCCTTGTTGGTGTCGGTGTCGGCTTTATTGTTGGCGATGGCTTCCTCGTTGGTGTCGGTGTCGGCTGTATTGTTGGCGATGGCTTCTTCGTCGGTGTCGGTGTCGGCTTTATTGTTGGCGATGGCTTCCTTGTTGGTGTCGGTGTCGGCTTTATTGAAGAAGTTGGGTTTGGCGTCGATTCACTGCTAACAAATTTAATTGCGTCCGCAATAACATAAGAACCGTTGGCATTATCCGTCAATTCCACATAGCCTGTTGTCCCCGCAATAAAATTGTGGGTTCCCAACAGAATCCATGAACCGTCAAGGGCGGCCCCCCCATTCATAAGGTACGTCTGAGAACCCCCATTATAATAAACTGTAGATAGTACATTTGTTGCCCTGTCCGTTTCGCCATCAGGCAGCCAGTAGTAAACTGAATAATTGCCCGCTGTAATTATATTGGGACGCCACCTGACTTTGTCCAATCCAGTGCCTGAATTATTGTAGACATAATTAATACCATAGAAATTCGGTTCTAACGATGAAGCTGTCCAAGTACCGGTAAATTCTGCGCTTGTATTGTCTATTATTATTTCTGCCGGTGTCGAAGTTGGTGTTGATGTTAATGGTCCTGTTGGTGGTGTTGGTGTTGGTGTTGGTGTTGGTGTTGGTGTTGGTGTTGGTGGACAAATAGTCATAGCGGATGGCACACAAGGAGACGAAGTTGACGGTTGATTTGCGTCGCTTATCGAAGGTGCTGTGATAAAAATTACGAGTATCAGTAATGTTGATATCCATCTCATCCTGTTATGTTTGTTCATAAATATATTCAACCCCGCCTATTCTATCTCTATCATAAAAGTCCTTTGTCGAAAACAATAATTCAAAAAAAGATATCTGCAGCTTGATGACACAAATTCCATCAATGTGAGAAGTCTTAGGAGAACCTTCATATTTATCAATATAGAATGTTTGTTGCTGTGAAACTTACTATTACCATAATTCGACATCTAAAAAATTAAACCTTTATTTGAAAAAAAAATCTATTGCCGCTCTATTATGTTCCAGTAATAAGTTTTATTAGTGTATTCTCTCTATTAAAGCTCTATTCCAATAAATCCAGAATAATCCGCCAACATTCAATCTTGCGATATTATCCAGGTGGTTGAAAAACTTTCACCAGTAAAGTATACTAAAACAACAATATTCAATTCGTTGATAAGGAACAGTAGGATGTTTGACGCGATCAGAGAGCTGTTGGTTGGTGCGAAACAGACGCAGGCAAGATCCGAACTCCCCTTGGAGAAGCTCGCTGAAATGAACAAGTAAGCAGAGACGGAGCCTAACCGTTACAGTAGGAGGATATAGGGCGCGCCCTTATATCTGTCAAGTGCATGCCGGAACGGCATGAATCAGAGTGGTACCGCGTAAGACATAACCGTCTTCCGTCTCTAATAAATATTAGGGATGGAAGGCTTTTTTTGTTTCATAATACCCATCACTGAAAGGAAGGTCTTCCCCCATGAAAAATTACCAAAAGTACACGAGAGGTTATTATATGCCTCCGGCCACCAGCATGAAATGGACGCAGAAAGAGTATATTGCCAAGGCTCCCATCTGGTGCAGCGTGGATCTGCGGGATGGCAATCAGGCATTGGTCGTTCCCATGAGCCTGGAAGAGAAGCTGGAGTACTTTCAACTGCTGCTAAAAATAGGCTTCAAAGAAATCGAAGTGGGCTTTCCCGCCGCTTCGGAAACGGAATATGCTTTTTTACGCACATTAATTGAACAGAATCTCATCCCCGACGATGTGACCATTCAGGTGCTGACCCAGTCAAGAGACCACATTATCCGCAAAACTTTTGAGTCGCTTCAGGGTGCCAAGAGTGCTGTGGTCCATCTGTATAATTCAACCTCCGTAGCCCAGCGGGAGCAGGTGTTTAGAAAGTCCAAACAAGAAATCATCGATATCGCCGTAACTGGGGCCAAACTGTTCAAGAAATATGCGGCAGAAACCGAGGGGAACTTCAAGTTTCAGTACTCTCCAGAAAGCTTCACCGGAACAGAGATCGAGTTCGCACTGGACATTTGCAATCAGGTCCTGGATGTATGGCAGCCCACAGCGGATCATCAGGTTATTATTAACCTTCCGGCTACAGTATCCATGTCCATGCCGCATGTTTACGCCAGCCAGATTGAATACATGAGCGACCATCTCCACTACCGGGAACATGTCATCTTGTCCCTTCACCCGCATAACGACAGAGGAACCGGCATCGCTGATGCGGAGTTGGGCATTCTTGCCGGCGGCCAGCGAATCGAAGGAACCTTGTTTGGCAACGGAGAAAGAACAGGCAATGTGGACATCGTTACGCTTGCGCTGAACTTGTTCTCACATGGGGTGGATCCGGGGCTTAATTTTGAAAATATTCCTGAAATCATTGCCATCTATGAACGCATGACCAACATGAAGGTCAATGAAAGACAGCCCTATGGAGGCAAGTTGGTCTTTGCTGCATTCTCCGGTTCCCATCAAGATGCGATTGCCAAGGGCATGAAGTGGCGTGAGGATGCGGCACGCGAGCATTGGACCGTACCTTATCTGCTGATTGATCCGAAGGACATCGGAAGGGAATACGAAGGCGATGTCATCCGCATTAACAGCCAATCCGGCAAAGGCGGAATTGGTTATCTGCTGGAACAGAAATACCAACTGGAGCTGCCGCCGCAAATGCGGGAGAGCTTCGGGTATCTGATCAAGAATGTATCGGATCGTTTGCAGAAGGAACTGATGGTGGATGAGATCTATGCTATTTTTCAGAAAGAGTATGTGAATCTAACGGCTCCTGTTGAGTTTATAAGTTACCGCTTTAACGCACATGATGACTTCCAAACCTTCGTGACGATCAGAACCCATGGTGAGGTGCAGGAAATCTCAGGGACGGGAAATGGAAGATTGGATGCGATCAGCAACGCCCTTCAAGCTAAACTTGGGATTGCCTATAATAACTTAATCTATAAAGAGCACGCTCTAGGAATGGGTTCAGAATCACAGGCCGTTTCCTACATTGGAATAACTGCAGCGGATGGCCATGTGTATTGGGGCTGCGGAATCGACGTGGATATTATGACTTCCTCGATTAAGGCCTTGTTTAGTGCGGTTAACACAAGGATAGTTGCCGATAACG
>DASWUO010000238.1:0-3069 GCA_036401615.1 Bacilli bacterium
AAGATGAAGATGAGGAAGAGGAAGATTAAAGTGAAGCTAGACATCTTTTAATCTTCTTATGATAACAGAGGGCACCTTTCAGGAGACCTTCCCCTTCTTTAATCGTTAATAACAGAATATTCCAGAAGTAAAGAGGGCCGGAGCAGAGCTTCGGCTTTTTTATTGTCAGGAAATTATAGCGTAATAATCCTGTGGGTAGTTTTCTTAGGTCAACGAACCAGTCGCATCAACACCAATGAGTAAATAAGGATCAAAAAAGGCCCTATGGCAAAGGGGGCTTAAGAGATATGACGAGCATAGGGTCCAAGAAGAAACCTATTGCCAAAAAACCTCTCGCTTTTCCGGCGCTTGGAACATTTAGGGTCTAAAAAGGAGCTAATATCAATATAGCAACACAAATTTTTTGTAATAGAGTCCAATTTTGACCTTATTGTAAGGATCGAACGATTGTGAAAATGGTCCTGGAGTAGACACGTGGATATCAACGGCAGGATGACTTTGTTCCTCTTTTCAACCGCTGTGTCGAATTTTATAAAAGTTGTTGTATCCCCGCGCAATTATTGTATAATTTAGGCATGTGCCGAAGGGCATGCCAGTACATAGACGGTTATTATTTTTATTTAAAAAAGGGGCCTATTCAGTGAAAAAACAATCTGCCAGAATAACGGTTATCGGGAATGTGTTAGTGGCATTTTTGTCGCTTATCATTTTTTTGTCGACGACGTTGCAGGTGCTTACCTTCTCTCTTTATGATTTTGATATGAAAAGCACGATGTCGAATGAACCGAATGAGAATGTCATAGTCATCGGAATTGATGATGAATCTTTGACGCAATACGGCACATTCCCATGGGATAGGGATATTTATGTGCCGTTCTTGGATAAGCTGACTTTAGCTAAAGCGGTCGCGTTTGATATCACCTTTCGCACCAAGAGTAAAAATCCGGAGAATGACCGGCTTTTTATAGAGGCCCTTAAGAAATACGATAATGTCATTATTCCCTCTTATGCAGTCATGGAGAATGAATTTAATAAAATCACTAGGGGTAAAGTGGGTGAGCCGTTAATGGCTTACGGTTTAGAGAAGCCTTTGCCGGAAATCTATGATTCTACTGAAAAAGCTCATATAAACCGTGTATCTGATAATGATGGCGTGATCCGTGAAAATTTAATGAGAATTGCTACTCCCGAAGATGGGGTTTTTGATTCTATGGCTTTAAAAGCGGTTCAGATGGCTGGGTATCATGTGGACCCGAGATTTCTGGAAGACCCCCATAAAGGAATAAAAATAAAATATGAAGCAGACGGATTAAGTTTTAATGCGATCCCTTTTAACGTAGTAATGCGGGAAGATTTCCCGGTCGAATACTTTCAGGATTCCATCGTACTAATTGGAATGATTGCAACAAGTGATGACCAAGGGGCGACCCCGATTGATAAGAGTATGTATCTGGTTTATGCCCATGCCAATATCACACAACAACTCTTAGACGGTAATTATATTACGGTAGGGACTGACAGGACCACTGTTTTACTTATGATCTTAATGCTTGTTCTCATAGGTGTATTAACTTGGAGATTAAAGGCCATCACTAGTGTCATCCTGGTCTTTGTTTTAACAGGAATCACCTTGTATACCCATTACTTTATTTTTGAAACGTTTCTTACCTTCATCGATGTAATTTACCCGTTAACTACTTTGTTCTTATCTTTCTTCGCTAATATGGCTATTAAAACTTACTATGAAACCAAGTCTAAGAACTTCATTACCAAACAATTCGGCCGATACATTTCTCCCGATTTGGTGAAAGCCATTGCCAAGAGCGATCAGGAACTGGAGCTGGGCGGCATTAATAAAGAATTATCCATTCTGTTCCTCGATATTCGCGGATTTACAACTTTATCAGAGAAGCTGAAGCCTGAAGAGGTGGTGGACTTCCTGAATACCATGTTTAACTTGATCACCCAGAAATCCCTTGATAATCGCGGAACCATCGACAAATTTATTGGGGACGCAGCGATGATTCTTTACAATGCGCCTTTAGATGTGCCTGATCACGAATATTACGCGGTCAAGACGGCTTGGGATATTCAACAAGGGATGGTCGCTGTAAGGGAACAAATTTTGAAAAAGTATGAGGTTAGCGTCAGTGTGGGAATCGGCATTAATACGGGAATGGTCGTTGTCGGCAACATCGGTTCCTTCTTAAGGGTAGATTATACCGCTATTGGGGATAACGTAAATATTGCAGCCCGTATCGAATCCAACACTACGGCCAATCAAATTCTTGTCTCCGAAGCCACTTATGAAAGAACGAAGGACTATTTTGGATACAATTGTATCGGCGAGAGAATGATGAAGGGGAAGACGGTGGCTGTTAAGCTTTACGAGGTTACCGAAGTCCTCAAGAAGCCGGATGAATTGACAAAAGCGGGTTAAGGAACGTTTAGGTCCCTTTTGGCTCTTATATCGAAATGTTAATCAGAATGCTTGCCATACGATCCAAAAGGGCGCTTAATTTCAGGAATGCTATTAAAAACGGGCTATTTTTGAAACTTATGGTCTTTTGGGGATCTTATATCGAAAAACCGTTTTGGATCCAAAGGAATAAGGTTCAAAAGTGCGTTTATTTGTGAAGTGCTTGAATGGCGCATGAAGTAAGCTGGCCTGGCAGCGGGTTCACTGAAAACTTACGGTGTTTGTCATACCTTGGCAGGATTGTTCCTGCTGAGGTTTTTTTAAGCTCTTAAAGACTTGTAAAACAATGTCGAAAATAATTGTATTCTTTCTAATCATTCTATAGTAAAATATGGTTATCTACGCAGATTGTACGGTCTATTAGTATTGTTCGGGAGGAAACCTATGAAAATTTCAGCAGGCAATAGATTTGAATTCATTTCATTTAAACTGGTAACTATTATATGTTTAATCGCAGTCTTCTTGCTTTTCACCTTGCTATCAACGGCAACTATACATACAGCAACAGCAAAAACCATGCGAATTGCATTGGTGGAGAAGGTAACCGGAAATGTAACAGTAAAGAAGGCGGGCGGCTCCAAATCTTTTAA
>DASWUO010000239.1:0-15704 GCA_036401615.1 Bacilli bacterium
CATATTCTGACAGGCAGATCACAGCACCTCGCTTTCTAAACTTATTTATGTTGCCAAGAGCACTGAGATAGTATTAGAATAAACATAAGTATTCATAATAATAATATATTAAATTCTATAATTAATAACTTTTACTAATGAATAAAGGGTGGATCAAACGTGAATCTTCACGCCTTAAGACTATTCAGCAAGGTCGCGGAAAGGGCCAGCATAACCCGTGCGGCGGAAGAAATGAATATCAGCCAACCGGCCGTTACCTCGCAGATTAAAAAGCTGGAACAGGAAATCGGTTTGGTTTTGCTCGTTTCTAAGGGCAGAGGGATTATATTAACTGAGGCTGGGCTTCAGTTGGCCAGACAGGCGAAGAGATTGTTTTCCCTTGAAATCGAGATCGAATCCCACATTGACCAGATGAAGAAAGGGACGATAGGAAAGCTGCGGATTACCGCGACTTTTCTTCCCGCTAACTTTCTGCTGCCGCGGTGGATTTCGTTGTACAAACAAACTTATAAGGAGATTGAGATCGAGCTAACCTCAACCAATGCCAATAAAGCCATTGAACGATTAGTGAATTATGAGGCGGAGCTGGCTTTTATAGGCGGCAGCAGGGAGAGCCATCCCTTAATAGCCAGGAAAGAGTTGTTCGAAGACGAATTGTGGTTTGTCGTACATAAAGACCATAAGCTCGCAATGCAAACCGTGTCTTTAGCCGAAACCTTACAGGAGCCGTTCGTATTTCGCGAGGAGGGCAGCTCTTCTAGGGAGATGTTAATTGCCCTATGCCGGGTAAACAATACAACCCAACCCGCCTTGGGCTTGCAGATGAACGGTTTGAATGAAACGATCCGAGCCGTTATGGAAGGCTATGGGGTAACCTTTGTCTCAGCCCTTGAAGTTAAGGGCCACATCGGACGGGGGGAGCTAGCGCGGGTCTATGTGGAGGGGGTTCATTTGAAGAACCCGATTTCTCTATGCACAAGAAAAAGAGATGCGCTATCGACCCAGGCACATCAATTCACCGAGATGGTGATGAACTCTGTTTTCTACCATTAAGAGGGCTAACATTACCTTGGGCAAGTTTATTATAACTCGTGCGAATCGGCATAGTACAAAACCCCCAACCATGATAATATGTAAGGATGATATTTTACGGAAGGGGATTCTTGTGGTTCAGAATTTGTTCAATAACTTGGTTCTCATCACTTTATTTCTATTAATTACGAATTATCTTCTTAAGAAACCGGCTTACAAGTTGACCCTAAGGGACAAGCTGCTGATTGGATTAATCCAGGCAGGGCTTGGCGTTCTGCTCATGGTGTTCACTGTCCATGTTAATGATGAAGTGATTGTCGATTTTCGACATTTGGCTATTGTGAATGCGGCTTATTTTGGGGGGATCTACGCATCTCTGCTGACGGGAACTATTATTGCGGCGGCACAGGTATTCTTCCTATCCGATGTTAACCTGATCTCCTTGATTGCAGCCTCTTCGGCGATTCTTACAGGGGTAGGTACCGGGATCCTTTCCCACCAAATCATCAATTTTCGCTTAAAGTGGCTTAGTATGATGGGCTTGATGATGGTCATCCTCACAGTAACACTGTTCCATTTACTCCCGGAGGATAGTACGAATATTTTGTTTTATTTTCTCCCTTTAACTATGATTGGTGGTTTAATTTGTGCGGTATTTATTAATCTCCTCGAATCTTACCGCGAGAAAGCGGTCATAAACAAAACGACCTACGACTTGACCCGCCAGTTTCGGAATGTGAATATTAGTGAAATGTACGAAAGCACCATTAAGGCGCTTGTTTCGTTAACCGGCTGCGAATACGGCAGTGTCATTACTATAGAACATGGTCGATATAAGGTAATTAATGCTTACGAGCGTGGTGTTTACAGTACACCTAATATTTATGTATTGGAACATGAAGTTGAATCGCAGGCTGATGTGAAAAAAGGGCACACTGTACTTTATCCTAATTGGAATAGAAAAAGGCCGCAAGGTTCGTTAGAACTGCGTTTCTACGAAGAAGGTGTTCGCTCATCCCTGCATGTTCCGGTCATCTATGACAATAAAGTGATTGCCCTGATCAACATCGGATCCACTAAAGCCCATCATTTAACCAATAAGCACAAGGAGACAGTCAGTCAAATGACACCGTTGATCGGTCTGGCGATGACTCTTAAGGATTCGGAAAATAAGTTTCTATCAGTGAGCGATTCGGCGAATGATGCGATCATCTTAATGGACAGTAATATGAATATCATCTCCTGGAATCGGGGGGCCCAACTTATATTTAATTACTCTGCAGACGAGGCTATCGGGCAGAAGATCAGTATGATCATTCCAGATCATTACCGTAAAGCGTATCACCGGGAGATTGAAAGCTTACAGCAGCGTGTGAATACCAACACAAACATTAAGACCATTGAGCTTGAAGGTCTGCAGAAAGACGGCCACGTGTTCCCAATTGAGATTTCAATGAATGATTGGGCCTCAGGCGGATTATTATATTTCAGCAGCATTATCCGGGACATCACTAAACGCAGAGAAGCCGAGAACCGCCTTAGGGAAGCTAATCGTTTATTGCAGCGTTTAACGGGGATTGACGGGTTAACGGAGATCGCCAACCGCCGATCCTTCGATGAAATGTACGACAGGGAGTGGAGGGAAGGAGCCCGTTCCTCCAGTCCGCTATCTTTAATTATGTGTGATATTGACTTCTTCAAATTGTATAACGATACTTATGGCCATCAAGGCGGGGATAATTGCCTGAAACAAGTAGCCCGATCTTTCGATACGGTTTTAAAGCGGCCTAAGGATTTTGCTGCGCGCTATGGAGGAGAGGAGTTTATAGTTCTTCTGCCGGATACGGATGAGCAGGGAGCGTTCCTTATGGCCCAGTCCATTATGCAAGCAATCGATGATCTGAAGATCCCGCATATTAAATCTAAAGCCAGTGAATATGTGACGGTTAGTTTAGGGGTGGCTACGATGATTCCAAATCCCCTGTCGCAGCCCAATATCCTTATTGATTACGCTGATAAATCGCTTTATAAAGCCAAGCTGCACGGAAGAAACCGCATTGAGAAGTATAATGTGAATGAGTCAACCGATCCTGGGAAATAAAGAGGCTGTCCCCAAAAGTCCAAGGTGGTATTCTCCTGGCGACTTAGGGCAGCCTCTTCTTCATTTCATTCACTTGACTACAAGCACCGGAATTTTGGAGTGTTGGATGATATGATGGCTGACACTGCCGAGCAGCATTTCTTTAATCCCACCAATTCCTCTGCTTCCAACGATGATTAGATCACTTTGGACTTCCTCAGCATATGCTACTACGGTTGTGGCCGGATCGCCTTGTTTCAAGGTGACGGTGGCATTAGGGAAAGCCGAAACATGCTGTTCTGCTTTGGCGATTACGTTCTGAGCATGCTCGTATTGGTTGTTGTCAATAAAAGCAGGGGCACTCACAAGGGCTTCACCAATCACCATCATCGGCAGATAAAAGACATGCAGCACCTCTAAAGCGATGGAGGGATTTTCCCGGGATAAGCGGATTCCCTGATCCAGGGCTCGTGCAGATTCCTTGGATGCGTCAAACGCTACCAGTATTTTCTTGAACATCATATTACCTCCTCCAAGATTGTATACTCTCACCTATACTAACATAAATTTGTAGGAGAAAGGAATTCAGTATGGGAAGGCGGGATAAGGATGAGTCTGGAGACAGAGGCAAGGGAGAATATAGTCGCTGCAGCAAGGGCATTAAATTCAAGCGGGGCGCAATTTTCCACATTTCAGGAATCATACTGCAATGAGCGGTTATGGCAGCGTACGCAAGACGGAGGGTTCCAGCTTAGGGATGAAGTTGCTCCCGCTGCGGGGATACGGGATATTTATGTGAATGGATCATTATATGCCTTTGAATGCGCTACTGCAATGGTCATTGTGCTGTATAAAGCGGTATTGGATACGGTGGGGGAGAGCATCTTTAATCTTTATTTTGCCAATATGGTGTTGTATGACTGGCATTATGACAGCGATCTTCGGCTGGTTACTTATAAGGATCTGGCCGGCACGAAGCCGGGAGATATTCTTTACTTCAGGAATCCGGATTATTCCCCGAAAACTCCGGAATGGCAAGGCGAGAATGCGATCGTCATGGGGGATCAAACTTATTATGGCCACGGCATCGGCATTGTCGCAGCTGAAGCCATTATATCGGCGCTTAACAACCACCGCAAACCAGGGGCAACAAAATCGGCCTATTTGATGGAACAATATACCCGATTAGACTTCGCTGCTCTATCCGCTATGGTTCCGGACAGTAGCAGGGTGGAACAGCTGCGTTTATCCGAAAAGTCCATTACAGCCGCCATTGGTTTGTCAAATTATGTTACTTTTTAGCAAAATAAAACCCCTGTAAATCAATTAGCGTGAGTTTACTTTATATAGTAAACTCACGCTAATTGATCCAAATCTCTTCGATTTCAACTGGGGACAATGGTTTTCCAATCAGGTAACCCTGCACTTCATCACAACACAGCTGCTGCAGGAAGAGCAATTGTGTATCTGTTTCTACACCGCTGGCGATGACTTTAAGGTTCAGGTTATGGCCAAGCTCAATGATCGCTTTGACGATCCTCTCATCTCCTGATTGATTGCCTATATCATTAATAAAGGAAGCGTCAATTTTCAAGGATTGGATGGGGAAACGCTTCAGGTAGCTTAAGGAAGAGTATCCGGTGCCGAAGTTATCTATAGATAAGGTCACTCCGGTTTCCTTAAGCGCCTCGAAAATTTCAATCAAGCTTTCCACGTTCTTCATCGCGGCGTTTTCCGTGATTTCTAATTCCAGAAAACGGGGTTCTACCTTCTCGTCTGATAGAATGGCCTGAATGTTCTTCACGAGATCATTCTGCTCCAATTGGATTCTCGACAGATTTACGGAAATGTGGATTTCGGGAAAACCTTTCAACTTCCATGCATTGTGTTGGCGGCACACCTCGCGGATGACCCATTCCCCGATATGGGCGATGAGGCCGGTCGATTCGGCTATGGGAATGAATTCGGCAGGTGATACGATGCCATGAATGGGGTTTTTCCAACGCAGCAGGGCTTCTACACCAACAATCCGATGGGTGAAAATATCAATCTTCGGTTGATAATGAAGATAGAGCTCGTTTCTGGTAATCGCTTTTTTGATATATTGTTCTAATAGAATCTTACGGGAGAAGGATTTCTCCATGTCTTCCGTATAATACTGATGGCTGTTCTTTCCGGCTTCCTTGATCCGAAACATGGCCATGTCTGCTTTGCGCAGCAGTGTTTGGGGGTCATGTCCATCTTGGGGGTATAGACTTACACCGATGCTTGTTGAAACAGAGGCAAAATTTTCTTCCAGCTGAAAGGGTTCCGAAACCGTTTCTTCTATGTTCCGGATCAGTTGATCCAAGTGATCGGTTCCTTCGGTAAAAGAAGTGATCAAACAAAATTCGTCCCCGCCTAATCTGGAAAGCATCCCCCGGCCGGAAACGCATTTCATCAAACGGTGCGTGAATTGAACCAACAATTGGTCTCCCATATTATGTCCAAGGGTATCATTGACGTTCTTGAAGTTGTCCAAATCTATGAACAGTACAGCCACTTGGGTAGGCGTGTGTTGGGGCTGCCGGGCTAAATATATAGCTCTATGGAGATCTTCATACAAGTAAACTCTATTAGGCAGTCCGGTCAGCGAATCATGGAGGGCTTGATGTTTGATCGTTAATTGCGAATTCTCTAAAGCAAACATCATCTGGTTGAACTGTTGGTTCAGCTTGGATAATTCATCCGTACCTTTAGCGGTTATTCTCAAGGATAGATCTTTGTTGTCGGTGATTGTTGCCATAGTGGAAGCCATAAGCCTGATTCTTCTTAAAACCCAATACTCGAAAGATACCATCACCACAGCAACCATAAGGATACCAACGATTAGAAAAATGCGGGGGTAGTGGAATAAGGACGAGATCAACCCCAGAACAGACACACTCACTAACAATAAAACCTTGAGACGCAAAGACATGGACACAAACCTCCCTTCATGAAAAAAATAAAAAACCCCCTGCGCAAAAAGCATGAGGGTTACGAGTATTATACATAATTAAATTATCAATTATCGTGTATAAATTTTCGGTAACCTGGCTGTCATATAGAGTAATAAATACCCATTAAGACCCATGGCTTTGCGTCGCTCCTTTTCAGGCAGCTTTGCCGTTTCGATTTATGAATTATCAATCATATAGATTCAATAGCCTAGCACCTATCCAGTATACGACATATCCATCGAATAATCCACACTTATTTTACAAAAATTTCCCCTTCTGGATACAGTTCGATGGATCATTAAATAAAGAATAAAAACCGCAGAGCGGCTGAGTGCCGTTACGGTTTTTATTGGAGGGGTTCATGCTGCATACTGAGTTATTGGGTTTAAATTCCTGAGCCGGAGTAGGAATCCTCAGCCGGATATTTCTTGATCTTGTAGATGATCGTTCCAACCAATAGGGCAGCTGAAAGTGCGGACGAGACGCGTACCAGTAAAACTCTTCTGCGCCTGCTGCGTTCTTTCTTGTATATAGTTTTAATGATTTCCCATGTAGCACTTGACTGCTCCGGCACCATCGATTTATAGTCATTTTTCAGCAGCTCGTTAAAAATTTGCTCAATATAAGGATCATGATCTTCTGTGTCCATGCTTATCACCCAGTTTTTTTATAAAGTATGTTACTACCTTAAGATTAAAGCATATAGGGCGGTGAGTCAAATATTTTGTCGATATTTAAGGAGGATTCAGGAAAAAATATGCGCTCGGCGTGCATCCTAAAACTTCTTGCAGCGGTCCTTTTCCCGCCCTTCCCGGATAAATTGCAGCGCCGCATTAATCTCGCCGCCTACAATCATGATAATGCTGCTGATGTACAGCCAAATTAAAAGAACGATGACCCCGCCTATGCTGCCATACACTTTTGAATAATTGCCAAAGTTATTGATATAGATGGAGAACAAGAAGGAGATGATGATCCAGCCGAAGGCCGCGAACAAGGCGCCGGGAATCACGGCTTTATAGCTTAAATGCCGGTTGGGAAAAGCAACGTACATAAACATGAAGATCAGCAAACCCAATACAACTGGCATAATCAGTTTGATGATGTTCCAGACCGGTTCAAACCCATCAGGATAATTCAAATAACGGAAAAGCTGCATGCCAATCCATTCTCCGAAAATTAATGATCCAAACGACAGAATGATCATGACAATAATGGCAATGGTGAAGATAATGGACATGCCCCGTATTTTCCAGAAGGACCGGGTTTCTTCGGCGTCATAGGCCTTATTCAACCCTCGAATAATAGCCATAATTCCATTGGAGGCGGCCCATATCGTAGCAACCATCCCGATAGACAAGAGAGTTTGGCTCTTGGTGGTCAAAATTTCCGAGAGGATCTCCATTACGATTCTTCTTGTATCTGACGGTAGAATCGAGATTAAATCATTTAACACCTGATCGCTTGTCAGGGGGGTATAGTTGATGATGGCGACCAGGAAGATTAGAAAAGGAAAGAAGGCTAAGATTAAATAATAGGTCAATTGTGCACCCAAGGCTGTTACTTCATCGTCTACATATCGGCAATACAGGTCTTTCATAAAGTCGATTTGTTTATTCATAGTTAGCAAACCCCGTTTTCTAAGTATAGGCTGTATAGTCTGATGTACATTATCATATGTAAGCTTATATGCGTTTAATTCATCTGTATATAATTTAATATATCACAGGTATTGAATCCAATGACATACCCCATGGCTATCGTAATTAGAAATCATACTTAACTTCATGAATAAATCAAAGAGACCCTTTCCGTTGATAAAAGCGGGAAGGGTTCTATGTATATAGGGGGATTATTCTGTAATTTTCTCTTTTATGGCTGTGGAGCATTCTACATACTCCGCGGCTTTGTGGGCACCGCTGCAAAAAGGCTGGTTGCTGGAATGGCCGCAGCGGCATAAGTAATACTGTTCTTTCACCTGGAATACATTGCCTTCAGCATCTTGCAATTGAGCCCCGCCTTTGACGAGGAAAGGTCCGTTGTTTAACTTAGTAATACTTACATCTGACATAGATTTAACCTCCTTTACCAGTTTATGAGACATGATAAGTATACATAATGTAAAAGTAACGTGTCAAATTATTCAAGCGCGGTTCCATCCTAGCTTTTCCATTATAAAGGGGAAGAATGTCCCGCAACTTTGATACTGCACCAGCGTCAAATAGAGGAGAAGGAATTCTTAAGTTTTTTCAGAGAGGAAGGAACGGATATGCGTTGGTATATTATGGGACTGGTGCTTATTTTCATTATAACAGGTTGCTCGACAGCCAAGGATTCGGCAAATTTAGCTAACCTTAAGCCTAATAATACAACATCCGAAGCAACTGCCAATCCGGAAACGGAGCAGCCCGCGGCAACACAAGAGCCTGAGAGGAAGAGTGACGGCAAGAATGTCGTCGTAGCGGATCTGGCCCAAGAAGTGATTTTGTTGATTAAAGATAAGAATGTCGAGGATCTTTCGATCTTTGTTCATCCTGATAAGGGTGTCCGGTTCTCTCCTTATGGCCACGTGGATGTAAAGACCGACAGAGTTTACACGGCTAAAGAGTTAAGCAAAGCCCTGAGCGATGCGGCCACCTATAATTGGGGAAGCTTTGACGGCAGCGGGGAGCCGATAGACCTCACTTTCGAACAATATTACGACAAATTTATTTATGATAAGGACTTTGCCAAGCCAACGGAAATTGCTTATGATACCGTTATTGGCAAGGGCAATACTTTAATCAACTATGATGAAGTGTACCCGAACACGAAGATGGTGGAATACCATTTTCCGCAATTTGATAAGCAATATGATGGCATGGATTGGGAGAGCTTAAGATTGATTTTTGAGGAAAAAGATGGCGCATGGTACTTGGTTGCGGTGATCCATGATCAATGGACGATTTGAACAGCGAGAAAGAAACAGAAACCATCGAAATAAATTTACTGTTAGATGCCCTTTATTTGAAATATGGTTTTGATTTCCGCAACTATGTTCGACCTTCCCTTGTCCGCCGGTTGAACTTTATCTGCTCGAAACATCACTTAACTCATGTGTCGGATATGATTCCCAAAGTACTGCACGATGCAGCTTTCGCAAACCAGCTATTGCTCGATTTATCGGTTACGGTAACAGAGATGTTCCGTGATCCGGAATTCTTTTCCGAGCTTAGGGATAAAGTCATTCCGTTGCTGAAAACGTATCCCTTCGTCAAGATATGGCATGCGGGGTGTGCTACAGGGGAAGAAGTTTACTCTATGGCCATCTTGTTAAAAGAAGAAGGCTTCTATGACCGGGTACAGATTTATGCTACCGATATCAACCAAGAGTCCATTAAAACTGCACAGGAAGGCATCTACTCCTTGGAGAATATTCGCAAATTTACTTCAAACTACAATATGAGCGGTGGGCAAACCTCCTTTTCTGATTATTATTTTGCTAAGTATCAAATGGCCAAGATGAATGAGGATTTGAAGAGGAATATAGTGTTTTCCAGCCATAACCTTGCCACTGACCATGCTTTCGGAGAGATGCATTTAATCATTTGCCGTAATGTACTGATCTATTTTGACCAAATTTTACAAAATAAAGTGCTGAATCTATTCAATCACAGCTTGATTCACCGCGGATTTCTCTGTCTTGGCAGCAAGGAATCGATGGAGTCTATGGAATGCCGGGGAGACTATGAGACCCTTTCGGCGAAGTGGCGAATTTTTCGCAAGCAGGTTTAAACTCTGGGAACAGCTCCGTGTTGATATTACGCTCCAATGCCGAATGTTACTAATACTACCAGCAGTAAAACCTTCTCTTTCAGGGCATCCTGTAACGAGGAGGTTGATGTCATGTCCAGAAAACGAAGCAGAAGGTTAATCGTTCCTGAAGCAGAGCAAAGTATGGAAATCTTCAAGGGCCAAGTTATGCGCAGAGAAGGGTATATGGTTAATCCCAATCAACCCGGCGATGTTAAATACAGTGTCGCGGACGCCATGAATATTCCATTAAAACAAGGCTACAATGGACACTTAAGCACCGAATCGGCAGGTAAAGTGGGCGGGCAAATTGGCGGAGCCATGGTTCGTGAAATGGTGCGAATGGCCAAGCAGCAGCTAGCGCAAAACTCCCGGAAGGGAGGATAAGATATGGAAAAGTTTTTGGTTAAAACCATCATTAATGGAATTGTTGTTGTTTCTCTGCTGATGTGGTTTACGGAAGCTACCTTTGTTGGTGCGGCCTTAACTGCCGTTGTACTCTCAACTATTGCCTATTTGGCAGGGGATCAATTGATCTTAAGAGCGACTAATAATACTATTGCCACCTTAGCTGATGCAGCTTTGGCTTTCGTATTCATCTGGATGGTCAGTTTCTTTTCAAACTGGAACCTCAATTTTACCGAATTGCTTGTGATTGTATTGGTTCTGGGCTTGGTCGAGTTTACGTTCCATCGGATGTTGGGGAGAGTTGGCAACCCGGCTCGCTAGTGTAGGAAACCTGAATTACTGTAACTGTTAGACCCTGTTCACTTTGAGCAAGGTCTTTTTTTCTTGTATTCTCATAAAAGAATATTACTCTTACCTATTGGCCATCTTCTTTTCCTCGAAGTTCAGGCAAGGGGTACCGGAAGATTGCAGCACGACTTGGGAAGGCATTTGAGCAGTTTTGAAATTAAATGAACGGCACCCTTTTGGGAATTTGTTATCCCAGGTCACGTAGAAATGTTTGCACTTTAAACAATTGATTTTCTCCGCATGAATATCTTGATTTATCTTTTGATCCATATCGCCCAAATTCCTTTGATTAGTAATAGTTACACTTGTGAATGAATTACATAAAGTGAACTCGTGACCGTATTAAACTGTTATGGGATGCCAAGTGTAAATGGCGTCATGCAGTTGACATGTTTGCTACTATTGTACTTCGAATAAATCGGTTAGTCCATACGAAGTTGTTGGGGAAGGTTGCTTTGGAGGTAGGTTTTTGCTTTAATTAAGAGGCGAGTAAAAATTTATTTCTGGAGGAATTTATAGAAATGAAGATGGGAAGCGGCACACATGTTTACGATATAGCAAAAGGTTGGGACAAGCTGCCGGAGGGCATTAAATACGGATATACGCATGGCGTTGTAACCGATTCGCAAGATCGGGTTTACATACACAATATGAGTAAGAATGCCGTTATTGTTTTTGATCGGGATGGGAATTTTCTCAACTCATGGGGCGAGGAGTTTGCTGAAGGCGCTCACGGGATGTTGTTGAACAAGGAAGGCAGCGAAGAATTTTTATATTTTGCCGATATTGCCCGTGGACTTATTGTTAAAACTACTTTGGACGGGAAAGTACTGCTTTCCATTGGAGCCCCGGATCTTCCTGACGTTTACGATGCTGAGAAGAAATATGTGCCTACCGACGTAGCTGTAGCGCCTAACGGGGATATTTATGCGGCTGATGGTTATGGCCAAAGCTGGGTCCATCAGTACAACGCCAAGGGTGAATACATTCGTTCTTTTGGCGGCAAGGGCTCGGATCCCGGCCAATTTAATTCACCTCACGGAATTTCCGTGGATACCCGCGGTTCTAAACCCGTTCTATATGTAGCGGATCGTTCCAACAACCGGATTCAGGTGTTAACCCTTGATGGAAAACATATTCGATTCGTAACCGAGGAGATGGATTTGCCTTGTTCTTTTTTTCAATACCAAGATGAACTTTATTTACCTGATTTGCACAGCCGCGCCACCATTCTCGACAAGAACGATAAGCTCATCACCCACTTGGGTGAAGATCAGGAAGCGCACAAACAAGAAGGCTGGCCGAACCTCCCCCAAGATTACTACATGGTGGATAAGTTCAGCTCACCCCACGGCATTTGTGTGGATGCGCACGGCGATGTATACTTAGTAGAGTGGACTATTGGCGGCAGAGTGACGAAGTTAATTCGTAATAGATAAGATGAGGTGTTAATATGACTGACCAAGATAAGCTGGCAGCCCAAGAGGCGGTAGAGAAAGCAGCAGTTGAAAAGGTTGAAGGAGAAACAGCAGAGACACAAGCCACTCAACCAACCAAGATGACTCTGGAAGAGGCCATCAAGCAAAGGCTGGCCCAGAAGAAACAAGCTCAGGTGAATGAGAAGAACAAACCCAAACAATCCTCCGGCAACATGAACCTGAGGAACCAGAATTCCAACAGAAACAATGCTTTGGGTAGGCGCAATAAGGTTTAAGAGAAGTACAATAAAGAAGCTGCGAACGATTTGCGTTTGCAGCTTCTTTACTAATTTAGAAAGTATAAGCTTTTTATACTCATTTTTCTGGTAATTCAAGCTAGGTAAATTCACTTGCCCACGAAGAAACATATTTCATGAGCGCATCTGGAGTTAGCGACACCGTTTTGCCTTTGTTGGCGGAACTACAGAGCGTTATTCTTAGAATAATCTTGATATCGCGAGTTCACGGATGTACAGTTCCTTATTTCAGTAAAATTGTGATCAAATCAACATAATCGGGCCCAATAGCGAATCGTAGATCCCAAGACCTATTCAAGGGAGGGTACATAGCGAGAATAGCGAACTCCAGATCCGTTAGAAGAAGTCTACTCATCACATTTTCGTTTTATTTCGGATTTCGTGACGATCTCAGGCTTCAGAGTATCCCGTCTGCATTCTCAGTTCTGATGGAACGAAACCATACCTACGCCGAAACAACCTGGCGAAATAGTCCGGCTCCATGCCAATATAAGCGGCGGCCTGACGGATTGTCATACTTGGATGTTCCTGTAGAAGAAGCGATGCTGTATTTAATCGAATTTGCTGCAAGTATTGGAGCGGCGTTGAGCCGATGGATTGTTGAAATAAACGATTGAGCTGTTTTGGCGAATATCCTACATAAGAAGAGAGTTCAACCATTGACAGACTACGCTGCAGATGGTCATGCAAGAAACGGATGGCACTGTCTACCACGGAATCACGGTAACGCAGTGCTTTTTCCATGATAACTGGTTTGGGGATACTCTTCGGAGTAGCTTGTTTTCTCAATTCTACACAAAATGAGAAGAAGAGCTCCATCGATTGCCACATATCGTACTGTGGGCCGGAATGATGCCATATTTGCTCAATAAGTCTAAATAAGCGGTCCATCTCTTGAAGTTTAAGCTGAACTGGGGATTTTCCAAAACCCCAACCCTTCAGTAAATTGTCCTGCTCTTCCACATAAGTAACATAGCCCACACACCAAGGTTCCTGATTTTGCGGCAGGTATTCGTGCGGAAACCCGGAGGGAATATAAAGCAAAGTGTTTGGAGTGATGATGTCCCATTTGTCTTGTCCCAAGGGTCGGAAATAACCCGTGCCGGAAAAAGTGAGAAACAATTGCTTGGCGGAAAAACCTTTCAGTCTGGTGATTGAATTTTGTTCCTCAGTACCCACTGTATAAACAATGAAGGGAACCTTTTCTGCTATTTGGGGATATAGATTAGTCCTAAGCTGCAATAATTTCATGGCGGCCTCCTTTATTATGTCCGTTTTGTGCGGTATATTGTCCGGTTTGTTTCTATATTTTTTTAGTATAACACAACTATAATGAAAGTAATTGACTCAAGAACAAAAGGAGACCTGTACAAATGATCCAAGTCGCAAAATACTGGGAAGATCCTAATTTACTGCAAGTGAACAGGGAGACCTCTAGAGCCTATTATATCCCCTACGGAACAGCAAAATCCGCTTTAAGCGGCAAGCGGGGGCTTTCCCCTTTTTATCAAACATTAAATGGAAGCTGGAAGTTTCAATATCATACTGGCGTAAAGCTGGTGGAGGATAACTTTTACAAGGAACATGCAGATGTAAGCAAGTGGGATGACCTGATGGTTCCTTCGTGTTGGCAGGTAAATGGATATAATCAATGCCACTATACCAACGTAAATTATCCAATTCCTTGCGACCCTCCGTTTGTGCCAAACGAGAATCCTGCCGGACTCTATGTTAGGGATTTCAATATAAGAGAAGATTGGGAAACAAAAAATAAATATGTGGTTTTCGAAGGGGTAAACGCTTGCTTTTATCTATGGGTTAACGGTGAATTTGTTGGTTATAGCCAGGGCAGTCGTGTGCCGGCGGAGTTTGACCTTTCATCCGTTATCCGCACCGGCAAGAACCGCATAGTTGTCATGGTGTTGAAGTGGTGTGATGGCACATATTTGGAGGATCAGGATTTATGGCGGTTTTCCGGTATTTTTCGTGATGTGTATTTGCTTGCACGGAACAAGGCACACATTCGTGATGTATTTAATAAACAGGAGATTTCGGCTGATTTACAAAGCGCCAGGCTCCTTATTGAGTTGGAGACAACAGGCCGTCTGAAAATAGAAGCAGAGCTGCGGGATGCGCAAGGCCAAACGATTGGAACTGGAACCTCTGCGCTTGACGGCAAGGGTAACCTGCATCTGCAAGTCGCCAATCCGGTGTTATGGAATGCAGAGCAGCCTTATTTATATCAATTGTATTTATATAGCGGCGGGGAAGTACTGCGATTCCAAGTCGGATTCAGATGGATTGAAATTGAGAACGGTGTTTTTAAGATTAATGGAAAGGCAGTTAAGTTAAAGGGGGTCAACCGGCATGATTCCCATCCGGAGCTTGGACAAACGATTCCGGTTAATCACATGAGAAAAGATCTCCACCTGATGAAACAGCATAATATAAATACCATTCGGACATCCCATTATCCAAACGATCCCCGGTTTATGGATTTGTGTAATGAATATGGCTTCTATGTCGTGGATGAAGCAGATCTGGAATGTCACGGCATGGGGTCAGCGGAAGATTGGACTGAGGGGGCCGCCCATAAGCTGTCGGCAAATCCCGAGTGGAAGGCTTCCTTTCTTGACCGCGCCATTCGATTAGTGGAGCGGGATAAAAACCATCCTTGTGTAATCATGTGGTCCATGGGAAACGAATCAGGCTACGATGTGAATCATATAGCTATGGCCGATTGGACCAAACAACGGGATCCATCCAGACCGGTTCATTATGAAGGTGCTGCACCCCAGTATAAGGGAAACACGAATGTGGAATGTCTTGATGTCGAGAGCCGCATGTATTCATCGGTGGAATATATTGAGGAATATGCCTGTAATGAAGATAATAAAAAGCCCTTGTTCCTTTGTGAATACAGCCATGCCATGGGCAATGGCCCCGGAGATTTACAGGATTATTGGGATATGATTTATAAATACCCGAAGCTGATGGGCGGGTGTGTTTGGGAGTGGTGCGATCACGGGGTATTAACAACGGCAGCGGACGGAACCGGGTATTACGCTTATGGCGGTGACTTCGGGGATGCTCCGAATGACGGGAACTTTTGTATGGATGGGCTTGTCTACCCTGATCGAAGGGCACACACTGGATTGCTGGAATTAAAGAAGGTTATCGCACCAGTGCATGTAGAAGCCGTGGATCTCAAGAAAGGGTCTTTCCGAATTGCCAACTTATATGATTTCATTGATTTATCTCACTTAACCTTGACTTGGAAAGTAGAGATGGATGGGGAAACCTGTGAGCAGGGCGAATTGACGCAGTT
>DASWUO010000240.1:0-5483 GCA_036401615.1 Bacilli bacterium
ACGTGTACATGGATTACCTGGGACACGAGCTCCTACTCGGGAACTTCCGTTTATTTCGAAGCGGTGGATAATCACACCGGTTCCGGTTATGCCTGGCTTGCGGTTGACGGACAGGATCCGATTATTCCAACAATAGGCCGGTATAATTCCACTCAAGCAGTCGGTCAATCACACGGACAAACGTTTAAAAATATGGGCATCGACTTTGCATTTGTGGATAATACAAACAATACGATTTGGGGATCCGGCAATGCCTCCAACCCAACGGATTATATCTGGGATAACACGAAAGCTACCGCTGATGGATTTGCCCAAGTAATCGGCGGTCCGAAAGTAGCTGCACTGCTTTCTATCACTAGCTGGGACGGCCCCTCTACGCAAGTGCAGCGTCTATTTAAAAATTATGCCGTAGCTTATCCATGGATTCCAACAAACGCGGGAGATCTCTTTCTGCAAAAGGTGGGAATGGTGTATAACGAATTGGGTTATAACAGCGCCAAATATTTCTATTACGAAGGAAAACCCCTCTTGGGCTTATATGTTGCTCCGGCAGCTACCGTATACGATGAAAACGACGTAGATCAAACGGCCACTACCGGGAAGCTCCCCGACAGCTGGAATCCGGTCATACCAAACACCGGCGGCCAAACGATCAGGCAGCTCTTTACGATTCGCTGGGTCGGCGCCTTTATCAACGGATCCGGCAATCCGAAATATGTCGCTTCTACGGGAGATACGCTTAAGGCTTTCCGCGGCCATTGGAGCTGGGAAGATGGAACCCCGCAATCCTGGGCTTCCCGCGCAAACAGCTGGGGGGATACTCCCGAGGCTGTCACCGTTTCGCCTTATGCGCGAAATCCCATTCAAGGCAGAAACAACGGAATTACGTTCAGAGACATGTGGTACCGTGCATTTGATGTGGATCCCCTTATTTCTGTTATCCATACGTGGAACGAGTTCGCCAGCAGCGGAGACGAATTTTCCATTGAAAACTCGCAAAGCATTGAACCGACAACACTTTATTACAAAGACACGTACAAAAATTTAGCGCAAAATTACATTACTCATTTTAAGAAGTCCAGAATGGATATTGGTTTATACGACTCGTTTGGAAGACAAATCTATTTTAAAAACCGTAAAAACGACTATTCAGGATATACGTTTGAGTTCGGTCATGAGACATCATACAGCATGGATCGGGGATCTGGCGTTGAGTCCCTGAGCGGGGATTTCGACGGCAACGGTAGAACGGATATTGCCCTGCGGAATATTGCTGACGGTACTATTGCCATCCGGTACTCTCCCTTCTTTACCGTGGAATCTTCCGGCGGCCAGCCTGGGGAGAAAGTCGTTACCTTAGAGTCGGGAAGCCGATATAAAGCTTTCGTTGGTGATTTCAACGGCGACGGCAAAGCGGATATCGGGTTCTATGACTCTGTAGGCGGCGGTGGTCCAGGCTTCATTATTCGATACAATGACGGAAATTCAAATTTCGGAACCGTCTATACTTGGGCTTGGTCGCTATCCGGTTCCTACCAATATGGATCTGCGAAAATCAATAATGACGGACGATGGGACATTGTGTACAGGGATCCAAGCACGGGAACAATCAGCTTCGCTTTCGCCAATTCAGACGGATTGCAAACTAAACCAACATCAATCTATACGTATAGTTGGGCAAGCGGAACGCATTATCAATTAATGACAGGCGATGCCAATTCAGACAATTATGGAGATATTGGCGTGCGGGATACTTCCAACGGAGCTATTTTCATGCGGGAGAACTTCAAAAACTCTACAGGAAGCACTTGGAACTTTGGCAATGAAAAAGGAATGGTATGGGCATCCGGATCTCATTACCTGCCGATAACAGGTGACTTTAGATAATGCTATGAACAAAGGGAAGTAAAAAGAAGAGCGGGTACCGAAAACTAATTTCTTTCACGTAAAGAAAAGTTGTGTTTTCGGTTACCCGTTTTTTCGTTTGATATTGGACCTCTTCATGATTTATTTCAAGTTCCTTTACACAAGATTAAGCTCCCTTTTAGACCTTACTCCTCTAGGTCTAAAACGTTACTTGGATATAAGGTCCCCAAAAGACCCTAAGTTTCAAGAATAGCCCCGTTCGAAGCAGAATTCCCGAAGTAAGCGCCCCTTTGGACCTTATTGCACGAAATCCTTATGGACTTTTAGATATAAGGTCCAAAAGCATATTGCCAACCTGATCGGACGGTGGAAAAACCGCTTTCCAGAACTAACATAGGTAAGATGATTCGAGAGCATATTACCTATAGCTGCCTGCTTGCTATTATATTATCTGTTGTTGACTTCCATTTCTACTAGTTGGAATTTATATCCTCCAGATAGAAGAGATCCTAATTTAGTTGCTGTAACTCTCACATAAATTGCATTACTTGCTTTGAAATTAAATACTTGCGGCTCCATTGCATCGGAAACGACATAGTTCGTTATGGTCTTAACCGTCGTCCAGTTTGAATTATCGGTGGAAATCTGAATTACAAAATCAACTGGAAAGGCATCGGCTCCGTAATTTGTGTTAACACTTGGATAGAGCACAACTTGATTTACTTTCTTCGTGCTCCCCAGATTTAAATTAATCCATTCCGTATTAGCTGCTGTAGAAAATAATGTGCCCGAACTCCAGCCCTTAGCTCCATTACGCGAAATCCGAATGCCGTCCACTGCTTTTGCTCTGCCGTAGTCGGTATTCTCCACACTAGACGATGTACTTACCGTTGGAAGCTGGTAGTTAAACGTTTTTCTTAGGTAAATCACCATGTTTGTCGGGCTTGAGGACCAAATCCAACGGGCTGTGGTTGAGGTTGGAAAACCGACGACATTGGTACCCCATGGACTTACCCCGTAGGCTCCGAGATCGGTTGCCGAACCCCATGCTCCATCGTTAAAGCCCAGTTCATTCCAACCGGACTGACCTGCTTTGCTTACCTTCCAGCTTGTATCTGTAACCAGTTTAGTTCCGTCCGGCAAAGTGAAGTCGGCTATCACACCGGCAGGAGTATCCCCTATATTGGTTGCTGTAATCGCAACGGTGTTAACGCCATTCTTCAGAATGGCCCGCATATTATCGGCCGTTGACCAATCTTTATCGGTTCCTCTCATAATTTTTCCATTAATATATATCGTATATTCATTATCAACAGAGACTTTCCCTTCCATGTTCATAATACTAACTGTACTCAGGTCATAAGTAGTCGTTGTTCTGGCCAAGGTTACAGTGCCCCCTGAGGAGATGCTTATCGTTTGATCGAACAATCCGCTGACCGCCGTGCCGTTAATTTTCCAATCCGTATAGGGAGAATTGTTCTCCAACGCTTGAATTCTTACAGAACTGTTGGAAGCCGTGATCTTCAGCTTCATACCCCAATAGGTCATATAATTAAGAGTCAACGATGTCATTCCGCTGCTTGGGAAGTTCGGCTTCACATGCAGACCGTCCTTATCCGCGCTAATTCCCATAAAGCCATTTTTTACTGCCACAGGCACTAAGCCGCTTTCCGGAAAATCACCCCAAGTACCGACAAGACCTTCGCCATGGAACTGGTTGGTTTCGCCATAATATAACGGATTGCCGCCGGAGAGGTGATCAAGGTTAAACCGGTTGACCATAGCCTGCAATCTGGAATAGGCATCATCGGCGCCCGTTGACCGCAAACGGCTCATTAATTCATAATAAGCTGTGTAAAAGATAGTTCCGCCATTTTGAATTTGGTTGCTGCTGTAAGTTCCGTTGCCATCATAGTCGCGCATCCACCAACCCCCATTTGTTCTGGAGGGATCATTAAACATGGTTGCGCGGGGTGCGAAAATAAATTTTGTGAATACATCATTGGTTCCCGCTGATGTATTCGTATTCTGCAGATAATTCATAATGGTATTTGCCCGGGTTGTATCAGCAAGACCATACGCAATGGCTTCGAGGTTAATCCATACCCCGCCATAGTCACGAGTCACACCGTCCACATCGATATTCATTACATAATGATTCGTTGACCAAAACGTATTGTTATAGGCGGTTTTCAGATTGGCCGCTTTCGTGTTCAACTCACCCGCACGTGTTGTATTGCCCAACATAGTTTCAATTTCAGCCATCCGTTTAAGTGCTACATAGCCGTAAATGTTATCATAGGCGCTCTTGTAGCCGAAAGGAAGAATGTCCCAATAGTTGCTGCCAATGGATGCATCTCTACCGTTATGATTGGCTTGGGTTATGATAAATAGATTTTGATTAGTATTATAGAGCGTTAAAAGGAAATCCATGGCGCTGCGCAGCCGGGTGATATTGAATTTAAGCACATTTAAATCACCGGAATTCATAAAATAATTATAATGGCCATTAATCAAGTTCGCTGAAGTCGTAATGTAATGGTTGCTGTCTACATCTGTTGGGAAAGGCCACCCTGGGGAGTCTCCCCACGTATAGACATAACCGTTGGGATCTTGTTTTACTTGCGAATAGTTATTTTCCATGCCATCTCTCAGATTATCATCTACCCAGCTTCGCTGCAGACTTTCCCATTCATACCAATCCGGATTGACACCACCGGGAGACCATCCGTAATTGCGTTCAAAGAAAATATCATTTAACCCATTTGTAACAGTCGAATCCCCTCCTTCGTATTTCACATATCTGGAAGGTGTAGGGTTTGTGGAAGGAAGAAGATCGAAATCAAGCGTATGAGTTAATGATTGACTCGCGTTTAAAGTGTTAGAAAAGCCGCCCTTTTCACTAAAATTCATATACATCAAGTCTTTTGATGCTTCCGGCTGAAGTGCTTTGGAGGATGGGAAAAATTTAAGATTGAAATTAAAACCGTTTGCTCCCTGCCATTCTATCCAATTTCCGCCCAAGTTAAATGCCCGGTCATTTATACCCGTAGTCCTTTTATAAAGATGGGACGCCCGGTAGAGACCGTTACTGTCAATCATTTTGGAAAATGGAATCTGCAGGGTGTTCACATAATAACCTTCATTAGCCCACAGTGTCTCTGCAGTAATACCAGCACGTTCAATTACTTTTCCATCTGCATTGGAGGTTATCGTATAACTGTTTCTAAGCCGTTTTCCATCCAACTGAATCGTCCAACTCCCGGTAATTCCTGAGGAACCAAATCCAATATTATTGATCTGCAGCGTGGTTCCACTAATGGACCATGTTACAGGTGTAGTACCCGGGTATCTGGTGCCGTTCATTTCAAATACAAAGTACATGTTATTTGCCAGCAGATCATTGCTATAGTTCCCGAGACCTGTCGGGTCGAATTGCATCGTGTCTATTAATCCGTCTACCCCGGAAATGCTGTAATAGCCATTATTCAGCGTATATCTGTTTGATGTCTTATCTAAAAGCCGCAGTGAATCCAGATAAAAATCGCCCGTTCCCCCTTTAGTGGGGTCAAATCGAATTTCATTCACTGTGCCTGTCCATTCAGCATTCCCGCTTA
>DASWUO010000241.1:0-3879 GCA_036401615.1 Bacilli bacterium
TTTTACCACCATTCCGCTTCTTGCCACGGTGGTCATTAGCACCTTGCGGCTGGATATTTTTCTTAAATCAACGGAATTTACCGCTTTTGCTAATTTTGAAAAACTGTTGGGTGACGAACTCTTCTGGAATTCGTTAAAGAATACAATCTATTTTACCTTTGTGGAAATGCCTTTGCAGATCATCGTTGCCTTGCTTGTCGCGGTTTACGTTTCGAAAAATACGCTTTTTCGTAAATTCTTGCGATCCGTCTTCTTTCTGCCTTCAATTTGTTCCCTTACGGCTATCGGGATTGTATGGGCGTTCTTATTGGATCCGCAAACCGGGACCTACCCGTATTACTTGCACCAATTGGGACTTCCACGATTAGAGTTTCTGCGGGATCCGCAGCTGGCCATGCCTTCCATTATAGTCATGACGGTATGGAGAAGTTTTGGCTACAGTATGATTATTCTGGTCGCAGGGCTGCAGAGTATTCCGCAAACCTATTATGAAGCAGCGCAAATCGATGGGGCCAGCAGAACGAATCAATTTTTCAAGATCACGATTCCGATGTTAATTCCCGCGTTAAGCTTCTGTGTGATTACAGCAACGATCAGCGCTTTACAAGTGTTCGACCAAATCTTTGTGACGACGCAAGGCGGGCCGATTAACAAAACGGAAACCATGGTCAATTACATTTATAACATCGGTTTCAAATGGGCTCCATACGATCTGGGGTATGCCTCTGCAATATCTGTTACTTTGCTGGTGTTAATTATGTGTATCACCCTTACGATGAACCACTATTTCTTAAAGAAAGAAACATCGGATGTCATCTGATGAATGCTTCCGAAGGAGGACACTTTTATGGAAAAGCGTATGAATTGGGGCAAGGCAGCTTCCTATGTTGGGATTCTTATTTTACTTGCCGCCGTCCTTCATCCGTTTCTGTGGCTGCTTATTTCCACATTCAAACAGGAGCAGGAGTTCATGAAATACCCTCCGACTTTCTTTGCGGCTGAATATATCTTTTCCCAATATACCGAAGTATGGGCAAGAATTCCCTTAATGCATTTTTTCAAAAATACCGTCATCTTTGCCGTCAGTGTTGCGGTATTGTCTGTTTTTCTCGATTCGATGGCCGGATATGCTTTTGCCAGAATTAAGTTTAAAGGCAGTAAGCTCTTATTCATTCTTATCCTGATCACCCTGATGATCCCTTTTCAAGTTTTAATGATTCCACTGTTCGTGTTGGTTTTCAAGTTAGGCATCTTAAACACCTATTGGGGATTAATTCTTCCTAGAGCCAGCAGTGCTTTAGGCATATTCCTAATGCGTTCCTTCTTTATCTCGCTTCCTAAAGATCTGGAAGAGTCGGGGAGGGTCGATGGATTAAGCGAGTTCCGCATTTTCTGGAGCATCATGATGCCGCTGTGCAAATCGGCTATGGTCACTTTAGGAATCTTTCATTTGGTGAATAATTGGAATGATTTGCTTTATCCATTAATGTTGACCAGTTCAACGGAAATGAGGACACTGTCTGCCGGGATTGCTTTGTTCGTGGGTCAAAGATCCATCGAGTACGGAGCGACGCTGGCCGCATCTACCCTTACCCTGCTGCCGTTGTTGATCGTTTATGCTTTTGCACAGAAATATTTTGTCCAGGGCATTGCTACCTCGGGCTTGAAGGGCTAATTTAACCAGGAATTAAACCGGATCAAAGGAGAAAATACAGCCATGAAAGACGCACGAATCATTATAAGTAAAGATTTCAAAATCGGCAAAACCCATGATCGTTTGTTTGGATCCTTTGTCGAGCATATGGGGAGTGTCGTTTATAATGGCATTTACGAACCTGGGCATGCTACAGCGGATGCGGATGGGTTTCGCCGGGATGTGTTTGATATGGTTAAGGAATTGAATCTGTCTGTCATCCGGTACCCCGGGGGGAATTTCAGTTCGGGTTATAACTGGGAAGACGGCATTGGTCCGAAGGAAAATCGGCCCGTTAGGCTGGATATCGCCTGGAAGGCGATTGAACCGAATTCGTTCGGGCTTAACGAGTTTATGAAATGGGTTCACAAGCTTGGCGCCGATCCGATTATGACGGTTAACCTAGGCACCCGCGGCATTAATGAAGCCCGGGATATCATGGAATATTGCAATTTTGCAGGCGGTACTTATTGGAGTGATTTGAGAAAAACGCATGGCATAAAGGATCCTTATCGAATAAAGACTTGGTGCTTAGGAAACGAGTTGGACGGGGAATGGCAGATTGCCAGAAAAACGGCGGATGACTACGGTATGCTGGCTTGCGAAACGGCTAAAGCGATGAAATGGATTGATTCGGACATTGAACTGGTCGCTGTTGGCAGTTCGGCAAGACATATGCCTACTTTCCCGGAATGGGATAAAACCGTGCTTACGCACACTTATGACCATGTGGAATATTTATCGATGCACAACTATATCGGCAAACGCGAAAACGATACGCCAACTTATCTCGCTATGCCTTTGGATATGGAAAAGCAAATTCAAGAGGTGGTTGCCACTTGCGATTATGTCAAATCCGTCAAACGCAGCAAGAAGACGATGAAAATTTCTTTTGATGAGTGGAATGTATGGAAAGCTCCGGATGTGGAATATACACCTTGGCAGACGGGGAGCCCTTATGATTGGGTTCGGTTTAACATGGAGGATGCCCTTGTCTTTGGTTCAGCTATGTTAACCTTGCTCAAGAACGCCGATCGGATTCACATTGCTTGCCAATCTTTATTGGTTAACACCATTCCCTTGATTCTTACGGAGAAAGGTGGACAGGCTTGGAGAAACTCGACCTATTATCCCTTTGCCCATGTTTCGCAATACGGCAGGGGCGAGGTGCTTCGTTGTGTAGTGGATTCGCCCAAATACGATACAGCTTCCTATACTGATGTGCCTGTTGTCGATTCTGTAACGGTATTCAACGAAGAGAAAGCGGAGCTCACGGTTTTCGCTATTAATCGAAGCGATGAACCTGTTCTATTGAATCTGGATATAAGAGATTTTAACGAATATACGCTCCTTGAACATATCGTCTTGAAGCATGAGACTCTGGGCGCAGTGAATACGGCAGAAAATCCTCTTGAGGTCTGTCCGCGCAAGTGCCATGACACTTCTATCGGCAGCGGACTTGCAGTAAGTATGCTGGACAAATATTCGTGGAATGTGATCCGATTCCACACACTTATGCCGAAGGGGAGATGAAAGTGACACAAGCCAGAACGACAGTTCATCCGCTTATTGTAAATCGTGCCGACCCATGGGTGTTCAAGCATAGCGATGGAACCTACTATTTTACTGCTACGGAACCGGGTTATGCATACATCGAGTTAAGACGGGCGTCCACTATTGAAGGACTTGCAGATGCTTCACCGGCTATAGTTTGGCGAAAACATCCAGTCGGGAGAATGAGCGCTAATATTTGGGCCCCGGAGATTCACTATATTGAAAACAAATGGTACATCTATTTTGCGGCTGCTGAAACATCTGAAACCTTAAACGGATTGTTTGACCACCGAATGTACGTCTTGGAGAATGACTCACCCAATCCTATGGAAGGTACATGGGTGGAAAAGGGACAAATCATCACAAATTGGGAATCCTTTGCTTTAGATGCCACCACTTTTGAGCATAAAGGCAGCCGTTATCTGGTTTGGGCGCAAAAGGATCCCCAAATTAAGGGGAATTCCAATCTATATCTTGCAAGAATGAGCAGTCCGTGGAGCATTCAAGGCAAGCAGATATGCATTGCGACCCCAGAGTATGACTGGGAAACGATTGGCTTTTTGGTAAATGAAGGTCCGGCTGTTCTGAAGAGAACCGGGAGAATTTTCATCAGCTACTCTGCCAGCTGTACC